>NZ_JAFCXG010000012.1:0-80546 GCF_049898185.1 Acinetobacter sp. 40AMC3-4 | reverse complement strand
ATAGCTACTCGATATGACAAGCTCAAAAGAAATTATCAAAGTTCTGTTGCTTTAGCCTGTATATTTTTATGGCTACCTTTATAGGGTTAATTATGAACAGTAAATGTCAACAGACCCTAATAGTTATAAAAAAAAAGCCTGACATCGGTCAGGCTTTTGTATATCTGCTTAAAATAAATTAGTTGGCACGAATCCAGGTCTGGTTACGACCCAATGCCGCTACGCCGATAAAACCACGTAGCTCAAGCTTCTTGCCACCGTCTGCTAGCTGGCCTTTCAACTTATAGGTTTTACCAGATTGCGGATCCAGGATCGAACCGCTGTCATAGCTAGTCCCGCCAGCATTTTTTAGACCTTTAACAATGGTCAGGCCTTTCAGAGATTTGTTGTGATATGGACCTTCACATTTCTTGCAGGCATTTTCTTCACCTGGAGTTAACACAGACTGAATACTGGCTGACAAAGTGCCGTTCTTTTGTTCAGTGAATTTAACCATGGCCTTAGGCTGCTTGGTTTTATCATCAATGGTTTTCCATACCGTGCCATTTAAAGGATCCGCGGCATTAGCCAGTGCAGATAAGCCTAGTAGTCCTAACGTAAGCGCTATTTTTTTCATTTTTCTTCATTTCCTTAGTCTGAAAATAGACCCATGTAGTATTAAAAAGTCACAACAATTTTTCAATTTTTAGCTGTGACTATTTAGTGTAACCTTGTAAATATGGTTGGTAAATAATCTACACGATCAATAAAAGCACAAAAAGATGGAAGGAAGATGAAGATAAGCCCGCTAACGAAACAATTAATTACAGAAAGCTTTTTAAAAACGGCCATTCGTGCCCCGAGCAGATTCAGTCTTCCACCGAGTTCAATGCGCATTGCTCTGGAACAGATGTGCAAACTTTTCCCTCAGGATAAAACGGTAAAGATTCGCTCGCTCCGACTGGCCGGACTGCGCGCGGAAGAAATTAAGCCGCAGCAGGAATCGACCCAGCTGATTTTTCATATTCATGGCGGCGCATTTTACTTAGGTTCTTTAAATACCCATCGCGCCTTTATGACTCAAATTGCGGCTCGAACCCAGATGCAGGTACTGCATGTCGATTATCCGCTATCACCTGAATCTGCCTATCCAGAAGCATTAGAAGCCTTGTTTGATGTCTATAATCTGCTGCTGGATCAAGGTGTTCAGGCCAAAGATATTATTCTGTCCGGCGATTCTTGCGGTGCCAATCTGGCCTTGGCGCTGGCACTCAAAATACAGCAGGAAAGTCTGCCACAGGTCAGCGGTCTGATTCTGCTGTCTCCACTGCTGGATTTAACGTTGACCAGTGAATCTTTACGTTATAACCAGAAGCATGATGCCCTGCTGTCTCTGGAAACGGTTCAAACCGGGATTGAATATTATGTGCCGCGTTCGATTGATCGTGGTGATCCGGAAGTTTCTCCTTTTTTTGCCGATTTAACCGGTTTGCCACCGATTCATATTCAGGTAGGTTCCAAGGAAATTCTGCTGGATGATGCTAGCCGTTTTAAAGAAAAAGCGGAACAGACGGGTGTCGAGGTCGAATTTAAACTGTATACCGGCATGTGGCACAACTTCCAGATGTTCAGTGCCTGGTTCGATGAAGCCAAGCAGGCCCTGACCGATCTTGCAGAATTTGCCCATCGTCTGGACCGAGATTAACCATAATTCAATGCATAAAAAAGGTCAGCCGTAGCTGACCTTTGAAAAGAGGTTTTAGATTTTTAAATGGCCTGAACCTGCTGCAATGCAGTTTGCAATGCTTGGGCTTTAACCGCTTCGCCCATGTTCACCCCTTCAGCACGAATCACTTCGATATCATTCACGCCGGTAAAGTTAAATACGGTTTTCAGGAAAGCCTCCTGAAAATCAGCCGGACTTTGCTCGCCATACACACCACCACGGCTGCTGGCGATATACACTCTCTTATTGCCCGCCAAACCCACAGGACCTTGTTCGGTATATTTAAAGGTACGTCCCGCGACACAAATCCGGTCAATCCAGGCTTTTAAGGTCGATGGCAAACCGAAGTTATACATCGCTGCACCAATCACCACGATATCCGCCTGCAAATATTGCTCTAAAATTTCCTCGCCCAATCCCGTCTGTTCTGCATTCTGGCCCATTAAAATTTCGGCAGTAAGATGGGGAATAGGCTGTGCTGCCAGATCCAGGTACTCAACTTCAATGGCCTCAGCATATTTTTGCTGCAATTGTTCCACCACGGCCTGAGTCAACTGACGCGAAATAGAAGCATCTCCTAAAATACTGGAATCAATCTGTAAAACTTTCATGGCTTCGCTCTTTATCTTTGGTTGTTTCTAACAATGCAGCCATTTTAACGATTGACCATATTGAAATAATTAGCACAAATAAAACACATCATCCTGAATTTAGAACAAAACTGTATGCCTCTTAACCTCTTTAATTTTGATTAGAACCCTTTGGTATAGCCTAGATCACTTATGCTATAGGCAAAGAATGAGCAGATCAGATATCAACTAAATCACAAAAATGTTTTAAATATTGTTGTTTATCAAGCATTCAAACTTATATTATCTTGTGTAAATAAAGCTATAAATATCCAATAAGTCTTAAAAAATCTGCCATAACAATTAAAGTCAGACCGGGACCATGAAGCGAATATCGCCTGTATTAGAAAAAGTGCTAAGACACAGAATCAAGAAATATCTGGTCGAAGATGAAGTCGTGATGAACTGGCGTATCCTGAAGAAATGCATCCTGATGCTGACTTTGGGATGCGGTGTACATCTGACCTGGCTCGGCTGGGATCTCTTTGTTTTATTCAATCCTGAGTATTGGCAATATGTACAGATTGAACGGGTTCATTCACAAGTCGTGCTGAACGGCAGTTTTTTATTGATTTTAGCCTTACTGATTTATCCTTGTTATAAATTTCAGGGCAACCGTCTGGTGGAACGTTATCTACCCTATCTGGCAGTCGGCACCTTTGTGGTTTCGCTATGCCGGGATGCCTATATTGTCGGCGTGATCAGTCCGGTCGCTACCACCGCTTACGTCTGCTTAATTATGGTCGGTCTGGTGCTGTTTCATCGCACGCTGGTGTATAGCATGCTGATTCCTGCCTCCATTTTTCTGGGCGGATGTGCCTATTTAAGTTTCAGTCATCAATTACCTTATTCACCGCTCTTTAATATCGATGACAAGCTTTTTTATAATGGTTTCTGGCTGTTATCGATGCTGTATTTCATTTTGCCAATTCTGGCCGTCTGCATGGTGTTATTCGAGATTCTGCTCAGTCAATGGCGTCATCGCGAGCAGCTGATCAAACAGCTGAGTCAGATTGATCCGCTCACCAACCTGTTTAACCGCCGTAGTATCAACCAATGTCTGGATAAACTGAATGCCGCAGCCACTCCCAATTATGCTTTAGTGCTATTAGATCTGGATCATTTCAAGAAAATTAATGATCACTATGGCCATCATAAGGGCGATGAAACCTTAGTTGAAGTGAGTGCTGTACTGAACCAGCAATTGCGCGAAAGTGATGTGGTCGGCCGTTTTGGCGGGGAAGAATTTATTTTGGTGCTTAAAAATACCAGTCTGGAAAAAGCCGAGCAAGTGGCTGAACGCTGTCGCATCGCCATTCAGCAATTGCAGATTTTCAGTGATGAGGGTGAGCTGATTCCGGTGACCGCCAGTTTCGGGATTGCCATTTCTAGCGCGGAATTACGCCCGCAGCAGTTATTGAGTCAGGCCGATCAGGCGCTTTATCAGGCTAAAGCCGGTGGGCGTAATCTGGTCAAAGCCTATGCTGAACCGGTGCCAGCACAGATGCAGGTCTCTTAAACGGGTTCAGCTTTTTAAGACTAGATTATGGATTTTCACTTTGAGCCAGCGCTTGCAGTTGTGCCAGCAATTCTCCCTCGCTAAAGGCACCGGTCAAACGCAAGCCACGAATTTCCTGCTGCTGCGCATTCAAGAATAAATACGTTGGCGGTCCCAGAATTTCCCATTGGTTTAACAGTGCTTGATGAGAGGCATTATATTGGCTTAAATCCAGCTTGATCAGGAAATATGGCGCAAGCGCCTGCTGCACCGCTGCAGATTTTAAAATACGATGTTCGATCGGCTGACAGGCGACACACCAGTCGGCGTAGACATCAATAATGATCTTTTGCCCTTGTGGTGCCTTGTTCAAAATCTGCTGAAATTCTGCTGCACTACGTGCCACATGCCAGTTGACTTCTGTACTCACCTGCTCCACAAAAAACCGCTGACTATGCTGATATTGGCTATAAGCAATATAAGGTACAGCCAGTACCAGACACAGGATATACAGCCATCTTAGACTCGTGCGATGCCAGAAAATCCGGAACAGCACATAGGCTACGAAGGTCATACCCAAAGCTAAGGATAACCATTGTAAAGCGGCTTCTGAAATTAGCGGCCGAATAAAATACAGGGCCAATGCCAGCATGATAAAGGCAAAGAGCACTTTAATCTGATTCATCCAGTGCCCGGCTTTAGGCAGAATCCGTGCACCCAGAATACTGGCCAGTAATAAAGGCGTGCCCATCCCAAAACCCAGAGTAAACAGCAACAGAGCGCCCTGCCACTGACTTTGCGTCTGGGAAATAAATAACAATGCACCTGCCAGTGGTGCGGTCATGCATGGTCCTACCAGAAGTGCCGAGATCATGCCCATGACACCGGCACTGACCAGACTCCCTCCCTGCTGCATGGCCTGCGCCCGGTCCAGACGATGAACCAGACGTTGCGGCAGTTTGATTTCAAACAGGCCAAACAGATTCAGGGCAAACAGGACAAACAGGATGCTAAATGCGATCAGGGTTCCCGGTTGCTGCAACCAGCGCTGGAAGTTCAGACCAGCTGAAGACGCAATTAAGCCGAGTACCGCATAGACAGTAGCCATACTGCTGACAAAAGTCAGTGCAATCATCCAGGCTTTCAGGCCTTTACTGTCACGTACGATCAGCGAGGTCAGAATTGGCAGCATCGGCAAGGAACACGGGGTGAAAGCCAGTAAAATTCCCAAGCCGAAGAACAGTAAAAGCCCATAGCCCAAAGAGCGCTCAAGCAACTGGGCTGACCATTTCTGGTCTTGTGCTGCATAAGGTTCGGTTTGTGTGTTGGCTGATGCAGAGATTTCATCTGCTGTAGATTCTGAGGAATCCACTGTATTAAACAGGGTATTGTGTTGCAGTGATGAAGTATTCAGATCAAGTAAACGCTTTGCTCCTGATCCGGCAGCTTCGAATTGCACTAGACCGGACAAATCGGTCTTGAACTGAATGGTTTGTGGCGGATAACAGATCCGGTCTTTGGCACAGCCCTGCCAGCTGACCTGATAGGATTGCCCTGCCTGAGTCGGAATTTGAAACTTTAACTGCTGATAATAAACCTGGGTATGTCCATAGTTATCATCATATAAATCTTCAGCGGGTGGCAACTCAAACGACACCGGTTGGTTGCCCTGCCGGACTTCAATTTTATGCTGATACAGATAATAGTTGTCTGGAATCTGCCAACTCAGTTCAGCCTGCTGCTGACTGGTGGAGATCACGCTCACAGGAAAAGCCTGCTCGGCAGACAACAATGCAGTTTCCGCCTGAGCAGGACTGCTGAACAAGGTGCTTCCCAAAATAACCAGGGCAAGCATTTTCCCCCAGGTCGGGAACTGCGAGTATTTCATCATCTGTGAGTTGAATAACTTAGAACAGCACAGAGAAACCTAGGCCTGAGAAGTAACTTCGATCTGCACCATCCAGATCTACACCGACATTCGCATCCAATTGGACACGGTCGTTTAAGGCATACATAACCCCGGTACCGAGCGCGTATTGATTATCGACACTTTCAGCTTTACGGTAAATCAGTTCAGAATAACCTGACCAGCGATCAGTAATGCGGTAGCCTAGAGAAGGAATCGCAGACACTGCCCAGTTGCTGTCCTGCCATTCATAACGCATGGTCAATGCGGTACTGACCAAGTCATTATATTGATACGACACGACAGAACCCAAGCTGTAAATATCTTCTTCATTAGTGAAACCGGCATTGCCTGTTGCAATGATGGCTTCGGCCAGCAAAGCCATACTGAGTTTGTCATCATCCAAATCAATGGCCTTTTTCAGACCAATACTAACATCGCCCAGACCATCATCTTCTTCGGTCTGGCCATTGGATTTCACTTGGGTCCAGGTCGGGCCAGCCCAACCTAAACGCAATTCCAGATCATCACTGAGTCCGGTACGTAACAACATATCTGCACTGAGTGTGGTCGCGGTCTGATCGCCCGACTTGCTATAACGCGCTGTAGGCAACCCTTGCTCCCAAGCGACATTTCCGACTGGCGTAATTCCAGTACTGAGACCCTCACCTGGTCGATCAAATTCAAAATCTGCTGCGAAAAGCTGTGCACTATAACCGGCCAGTGCAATCAAACCCAAGGTTTTTAATGTTGTCATGTTGGAGCTCTTTATTAAAATTTAACTGAGTTCTTTGGTCATTTTTGCGCCATGCTTGCGAAGCAGTTCTAGCGTCTGTTTTTCTTCATCCAAGGCTTCTGACCAGTTGATTTCATCAAAATCACAATCAAAGAATAGATCACTAATTGAAGATAAAATAGTCATGCCATCTTCATCTTTGCTATTTGGATCGACTTTTTCATCCAGTAAACGCTGTACAGCTGGCGCGCATGCGGCACTTGCGGCATCCCAGAGTGGACCATAAATTTCTTCTGCATCCCACAAATGCAGATTCACTTTGGCCTGGATCAGTTCTTCCAGAATCTGTAAATGTACCGCCAAACGTGCCTGTTTCTCCTCTTCTGAAAGTGGTGTTCCGGCTTCATACAGCTCACACACTTCTTCCCACCATTTAAACAGGCCATCTGACCAGACCGAAATCACCGGGCCTTTGTCATGATCAATAAAATTCGGGTTGAGTCCATCTGCCAGCAGCTGTTTGACCTGGTCCAGATTTAATTCTTCGAGTGCTTGCACAAAAAGTTGTTGTTGCGCAGTTAACATGATGGAGCTCACTTTGATTCGTTTTCGACTATTATGCCGAATAAAGCAGGATTTGTTGTGCTTCTCATAACTATATTTTTGTTTAATACGAAAAAAGCCCCGCAGGGCTTTTTCAAATCGGTTCGGCTTAGTCTTCGATATCCGCAGTATCTGTGTCTGCTAGTTCGAGAGCACCAAGACGAACATTGTCTTTTTTCTCGATCACATGTTCCAGACTACGTTTTAGTCGGTCAATTGCACCATGGATCGCAGTATCGACATTATGGCCACGATGATTGACTACGACAGGTTTCAAGCCTGCAGGACGCGCTTCAATCATACAACGAATATCGTCATCGCCGCCTTTGGCGCCATTTTCATCACTAAGATGGACTGAAAAATGGGTAATACGTTCGCTGTGGCGCTGGAATTCTTGATTTAATTCTTCCCGTACATAAGTAATTAAACGATCACTATTCTGAATGTGGTTATCGGTACGAAGTTCAATATTCATATATTACCATCCTCAATCTTTGTAACTTTTGAGTGCAAAATTTTTTATCTTGGCACGTTTGTAGCTTGCTGTTTCGCATCGCATTTCACTTCTTCAAATGATTGGAATCACACCCTCCATTTTGAATGATGAACACATTTTTGAGTCTGCAGAATCGTGTCCTTATATCTTGAATATCGGCTGTATCTTGGAAATATGCAAGTGATATTTTGGTTTTTTAGCAAAAGAATAATCCATTGTGACAACTGCTTACTCAGCTCAAAAATACAGGATTTTTCAAACGGAAATTTCACAACCTTTCACATGATTTAATTTGAAATAATTTTTTAGCCAGACCGATAAATCGCTTAAATAACACTCGACCAGGAAACCTAAAAAAGGAGGAATTAAAAGTATTTTTTATCGAAATTAGCTCACTTTTACCTAATAATTTATCTTATAAGATCAGCGCCTAGTCAGCCTTACAGTCCTGAATAGATCATTTGCTTTATCATTATTTAGTTGCTTTTGCATAACCGGGAAAAATACTCTTTCGTCATTTTAAAATAACAACCTGCAAAATAATTTTTTATTGAAATATAAGACCGTTCAATCTCACTTGAAGAGGCTGAGAACAGGCTTATAAAACGACGGTCATTTGAGATTTTCAAACTAACCTCATTACACAAACAGAACAAAGCTGTTCAGCCTCAGGCCCAAATTAATTACTAAACAATCTGTATATCCCCCCCTATTTTTTACTGATTTTGTAAGTTAATCATCGTAAATTGAAGTGATTTTATATTTTTAGTTATACATTCAGTCTTTTAAGGCACTACATATTCAACTTTATTTAAAAAATAATAATTTAGAGAAGTATCAGCGAAAGGCAATGAAAACTGAGGAAGATGATCGTCTTCATTCAACTCATGGGGGCTGAAATATATTTAAGTCAGCGATCACTTTTAACTTTATTTTTACTTATTAATCTGTATGCTTATTCTGCTTTCTCGGGGGGATAGATTTAAATGAAATTTACACAACTTGCGGCACTTTGTGCATTGGCTTCAACTGCAGCATTTGCTCAAGCAAAACCAGTTTGGCAGGACTTTAGCGTTACAGGTCTTTATGGTGAAAACTATGAAGTTGTAGACGATCAGCAAACTACTTTAACTGTTGAATATGCTGCAAAAGTTAAATATGCAGATGTATTCTTCTTTATGGATCGTCTGCGCGGTGGCGATGATGTTAAAAGTACGTACTTTGAGTTATCACCACGTTTAAGCTTAAGCGAAGTTACAGGCCAAAAACTTGCCTTTGGTCCAGTGAAAGATGTGCTTATTTCAACAACGTGGGAAGGTTCAGATAATGCTGATAACTTCCTATATGGCGTGGGCTTTGACCTTGATATCCCATACTTTCAATATGCAAGCTTAAATCTTTATCGTGCAAACAATGAAAAAGTGTTTGGCAATAAAGACGATTATCAAATGACGCTTACCTATGGTGTGCCATTTAAACTGGGTGCTGAAGATTTTCTTGTAGATGGCTTCCTTGATTGGTCAACTGCTGAAAAAGACGCTCAAGCAAGCGAGTTAAACTGGACTACACAGTGGAAATGGAATGCGGGCAAACACATTTCTCCAGATACCCGTTTATACCTCGGTGTTGAACATTCAGTGTGGAACAATAAGTTTGGTCTTAAAAATCAAGATGAAAACAATGTCAGCGCACTTGTGAAATATCATTTCTAATTGATGTATGATCGAAAGCAGAACTCCGGTTCTGCTTTTTTTAAACTGTGATTTCAGCTCACCTCTACTAGAACAAGAATATGCCTGATTTTGATATTCGACCTGCGACCGAACATGATCTTGAAACCATCCTCAAGATTTATAATCAGGAAGTACTCTATGGTACTGCGACCTGGAACAGAACAGCCTTTGATTTGAACTATTTCAAAATCTGGTTTAAGCAGCTTAAAAATCAGAATTTCCCGGTTTTTGTGGTTGAAGATACGCGAAATCAGGTCATTGCTGGCTATGCCTGTTATGATCAGTTTCGCAGTATTCAGGGCTTTCAACAGACGGTCGAACATTCCATCTTTTTAAATCCGGATTATGCAGGGCAAGGTTTGGGTTCTCAATTATTGCAGTATTTAATTGAACAGGCTCAAGTACAGAAACTGCATATCATGGTCGCGGCGATTGATTCTGAAAACACTTCATCGATTCGTCTGCATGAAAAACTGGGTTTCGTTCAAACTGCCTATATGCCGCAAGTCGGACAGAAGTTTGGGCAATGGCGTGATTTGGTCCTCTTGCAACTGAATCTGGATCGAGCTTGATTCATTCTTAGTTTAAAGCTATTCCAGAACTGCTTTCTGGACACTCCTTTTCAGCTTTTTAATATTTGGCCATCACGATATTTTGTTGTTATCCAGTTTAATAAGCACAAGTTCTATTTACTTATACGAGCGGCTATGTTTTATTCAGCTCAAAATCATACTGAATAACACCATGTATAAATCTCTATTGTCTATTGGTCTTTTAAGTTTAAGTATGCTCACTTTTGCTGATTCAGACTTTGAAAAAGAGCTCCGTTCAGGCTGTAGCAAAGTGCAAAGCTATGCAAATAATGGCAAAAAATTCTACGACCAAAAACAATATCAAAAGGCCATAGCGCAATTTGAGCAACAAGCCGCATGGTCATCCTTTTGTGCGATGAATGTAGAAGACGGTGGTACAGCTTTTTCCGAACGCGATATCACCACGGCGTTTAATAATGTTGGCTTAAGTTATGCCAAGCTTGGAAAGCCGCAATGGGCACGCGCCTGGTTTTCCGTTTTTCCGAATACTAAAGCCAGCCAGTTCAATCTAAAACAGTTACCTGCACCAGAAAAACCGAAGAATTTTGCAGGAAAATATGTCCGCTATGCAGGTTTTGGTCAGTGGAATACGATGGAAGTTAAACCAGCTTCTAATGCCTACCAGATTGAGTTTAATGGACTCTATATGGGTTTACGCAGTCTGATTTATGGACCAAATATGGGAGAATTTTTAACCCGTATGTCGCTGAATAAAGCTCAGGCCAATTACAGCGTAGAAAATTGCAAAATTGATTTGAAATTTCAGTTTAACGCTCAAATTGGACAACAGATTGTAGTGAATAGCAACAATCCAATGTCTTGCGGTTTTGGCCATAATGTCTCGGCGGATGGCATGTATTTAAAGGTTGAGTGATTGCTGATTCAGCGATATCTTATTACCCTATAACAAACATAATATTCAAAATATTATAGGGAAAATATGGCTGATACGGGCAAAGCGATAGGCGGTGAATTTAGAACTGGACAATTTGGTATGTACTTCCTTTGGGATGAAAATACAGAAATCTAATCCCTCCATTATTCAAAAAAGAAAATTCCCCTCTCTCTTTAAGAGATGAGAAGCTCTGCTTCGTAAGAGGAGATTTAAAATCTAATCCCTCCAAACCTCCCTTTCTTACGCTTCGATATAAAGCAGTGCTTATATCTTGCTCAGGGAGGCTTTTTCCCTCTCCTTCTAGGAGAGGGTTAGGGAGAGGTAAATAAAGATAAGCCCTCACCCCCCACCTTCTCCCATAGGAGAAGGAGCTAAAAGCCTTAAATTGCCACCAACTCCCGAATGCCTTTCTCCGGCATTTCACTACCCACACCTTGCGCCACGACTTGGCCACGTGCCATCACGGTATATCCATCAGCAAGTTCTTCAGCAAAGTCATAAAACTGCTCAACCAGCACAATCGCCATCTCACCACCATCCGCCAGTTTACGAATGACCCGGCCAATGTCTTTAATAATGGATGGCTGAATACCTTCAGTCGGTTCATCCAAAATCAGCACACGCGGTTCAGAAGCAAGTGCTCGTGCAATGGCAAGCTGCTGCTGCTGACCACCAGACAAATCTCCGCCACGGCGATGCTTCATTTCATCCAACACAGGGAAAATTTCATAGAGATGCTCAGGCACTTTGCGTGTCTTTGCGCCTTTAAATTTCGCCATACCAATGAGGATGTTTTCCTCCACGGTTAAAGTTGAAAAAATATCTCGACCTTGGGGCACATAAGCCAGACCTGCACGGACACGCTGTTCAGGACTGAGTTTCGAAATGTCCTTGCCATCCAACAAAATCTGTCCGGATTTAATCGGTAAAATACCCATCAGACATTTAAGGAGCGTGGTTTTCCCCACCCCATTGCGTCCAAGCACCACCGAACATTCACCCACAGGTGCAGTCAATGACACATCACGTAAAATATGACTGCCACCATAAAATTGATTGACGTCTTTGACTTCTAACATCGCAAGCTCCTTAACGCCCTAAATACTTTTCAATGACATCTTCATTGGCTTGTACTTCTGCCAATGTGCCTTCTGCCAAAATTGCCCCTTGCGCCAGTACCGTGACTTTTTCACTAATGGTGTCAATGAAGCTCATGTCATGCTCGACCACAACGAGGGTGTGATTTTTCTTGAGTTCTAAACACAGCTCCGCCGTGCGTTCGGTTTCGGCATCGGTCATGCCTGCTACAGGTTCATCAAGCAAAATCAGTTTTGGACGTTGCATCAGCAACATACCGATTTCTAACCATTGCTTTTGACCATGTGACAGCAAGCCAGCAGGTTTATTAATGAACTCTTGCAGACGAATTTGAGTGAGGGATTCATCCAAGGCATTTTGTGCATCCGGATCAAGCTTGCTAAAGAGGCTTTTTTTCACACGTTTGTCTTTGGGTGCTGCTAGAAGCAGATTTTCCATGACGGTGAAATTTTCAAACACCGTCGGTTTTTGGAACTTACGCCCAATGCCTGCTTCGGCAATTTGTTCAGTGCTCATTTTGGCTAAATCGTAGTTTTGCCCAAAAAATGCTGTGCCTTCGGTTGGTCGCGTTTTACCGGTAATCACATCCATGAGGGTGGTTTTACCTGCCCCGTTCGGCCCGATGATGCAGCGTAATTCCCCTTCTTCAATGTAGAGCGACAAATCATTTAAGGCACGAAAAGCATCAAACCAGACGCTTACTTTTTCCAGATATAGCGCTATGCCGTGAGTAAAGTCTGCGCCTTGTTCTTTTGGACGACCATAGCCTTCAGAAGCATGACCACCATGCGGTTGTAGGATTTCGCTCATTCGCTACGCTCCTTTTTAAAACGGTCAAACAGACCAATAATGCCTTTTGGCAGGAAGATGGTCACTACAATAAATAACGTACCCAAAATCAACAGCCATGCTTCAGGATAAGCCGAAGTAAAATAGGTTTTTACTCCATTGATTAAGCCTGCCCCAATCAATGGACCAATCAGCGTGCCACGACCACCCGCTGCCACCCACACCGCCATTTCAATCGAGTTCACCGGGTTCATTTCACTTGGGTTAATAATGCCGGCTTGTGGCACATACAGTGCCCCTGCAATGCCTGCAATCACCGCAGATAGCACCCATGCCGAGAGCTTGTACCACAAGGTACGGTAGCCCAAATATTGCAGACGGTTTTCGCTGTCACGAATTGCACCGAGTACACGGCCATACGGTTTATTCATCAAATGACGTAAACCAATAAAGCACAGCAACAATACCAAAGCGGTGATAAAGCACAAACTTGCCCGCATCGATGCCGAGGTAATGTCCATACCTAAAATAGTTTTAAAACCGGTAAAGCCGTTGTTGCCACCAAAGCCGGTTTCATTACGGAAGAAAAGTAATGCAGCAGCAAAAGTCATAGCTTGGGTAATAATCGAGAAATACACGCCCTTAATTTTCGAGCGAAAAGCAAAGAAACCAAAAATAAAGGCAATGATGCCCGGTACTAACACCACAAGGGCAAGTGACCAAAGGAAGTATTCAGTCCCCACCCAAAACCATGGCACTTCCGTCCAACTCAGGAAGCGCATAAAGTCAGGAATACCATCCCCTGCAGACTGGCGCATCAGGTACATGCCAAAGGCATAACCGCCAAGGGCAAAGTACAAACCATGCCCCAAACTTAAAATGCCGGCATAACCCCACACTAAATCGAGTGCCAAAGCGACCAAGGCCAAGCACATGATTTTGCCAATCAGGGTGACCCAATACGCAGATAAATGCAGGGTTGAATCGGCAGGTAACAGGTGTAACCATGGCAATGCCAATAAAATGGCAAAGCACACGGCAATCGCAATGCCACTATGCGGTTTGTCGGATAATAATTGTGTGATCTTCATGTGCTTACTCCACAAAACGGCCTTTGATGGCAAACAAACCTTGTGGACGTTTCTGAATAAACAAAATCACAAGCACCAAGAGAATAATTTTTGCCAGTACCGCACCAATGCCAATTTCCAAGGCTGTACCGCTAATACCCAGACCAAGCGCTGCAAGGACTGCACCCCACACCTGACCTACACCACCGACTACTACAACCAAGAAGGCATCAATAATATAGTTTTGCCCTAAATCCGGCCCGACGTTACCGACTTGTGCCAAAGCACATCCGGCTAGTCCTGCAAGACCTGAACCTAAACCAAAGGCCATCATGTCGATACGGCTTGAACGAATACCGACTGCTCGCGCCATTTGACGGTTTTGCGTCACCGCACGTACAAACAAGCCAAAACGGGTTTTATTCAGTAGGTAAACCAACAACAAAAGCACTGCAATAGTAAAGACAATAATCGCAATACGGTTATAGGGCAGCATCAAGCTTGGAGTAATCGAGATCCCGCCTGACAGCCAGGAAATGTTAGAAACTTCGACATTTTGCGCACCAAAAGTCATGCGTACCAATTGCATCAGAATCAGGCTGACCCCAAAGGTTGCAAGCAAGGTTTCAAGTTGACGACCGTATAATGGACGAATCACGGTACGTTCAATCAACATACCGATCAGTCCACTCACCAAGAATGCCGCAGGAATAGCGGCGATTAAGTACCACTCGACATAGCTACCCAAATAGCTTTTAAACAGACTTTGCACCACATAAGTAGTATAGGCGCCAATCATAATGAGCTCACCATGCGCCATATTGATGACACCGAGCAAACCATAAGTAATGGCTAAACCGAGTGCTGCAAGCAGTAAAATACTCGCAGTACTCAGCCCTGAAAATAAATGCCCAGTCCATTCACTGGCTTGAATCCGGGTTTTAATACTGCTTTTCGCTTCAAGCAAAGCCGCTTTCAGCTCAGAATGGATATTCGGCTGTGTCAGCTCATTGTCGATCATCGCCAAGACATCGGGACGATTGGAGTCTTGCAAGGCTTTCGCCGCTTGAATTTTAACTAAGACATCTGCATCTTGATAATCCAGACGCGCTTTAAGCTGGGCCAAACGGGCTTTGACTTTGTTATTTTGTTCGTTCAAATACAGGGCATTGATGTGAGCAACATTCAGCTCTGCCAAGTTGCTTTCATAAATATCAATCGCTTCTAAACGCTCGGAAGCATCTTCAGATTTGAGTTTTCTTTGTGCCAAACCAAAGTTGAGCGCTTTACGCAAGGTATTCACCAAAGTCACTTGTGATAAGTCACTCGGCCAATCTGCAACGATGCCTAGACTCGGATAGCTGAGTAATTTTTCGTCCGATTCTAAAATATAGGTTTGACCATTAGCCCCACTATAAAGCTGCTCGTTTTCAACATATTCTGCAAGCTGATCTAACTGCTCAATACTGCCCGGCCATTGCTTCAGTAAAGCACGGCGCTGGGCAAAATCACCTTGCACAAATTGCTGGATTGCATCTTGTTGTATTGCTGCAGTCAATGCAGTGCTATTTGAGGATTGTTCTGCTGATACCAGTTGTACACAAATAACCTGTACAAATACCAGAAAAATAGCGGCGATATTCACGCGAATATTCATTATATTCACCCCTATTCCATTGGAAATTTTCCGTGGAGAGTAAGAAAAAAATCAGAGGACACCTGCCACGGCTGTGGCAGGCAAAAGATAGCTGTTATTTCGGAATGTACGGGCTCCAAGGCTGTGCCTGGATGGCTTGTGGCGTTTTATAGACCACATCAAACTGTCCATCGCCACGAATCTGACCAATCATGACTGGCTTGTGTAAGTGGTGATTCGTCGCATCCATTTTTAAGGTATAGCCCGATGGGGCTTTGAATTCCTGACCTGCCATCGCTTCACGGACTTTATCGACCTCTGTAGAACCTGCTTTTTCAACGGCTTGCTTCCACATGTTAATCCCGACATAAGTTGCTTCCATTGGGTCATTGGTCACGAGCTTGTCTGCATTCGGCAGTTTGAATTCCACTGCATACTGCTTCATTTTGTTGGTAAATTCTGTATTGACCGGATTCTTCACTGACATGAAATAGTTCCATGACGCCAAATGACCGACCAATGGCTTGGTGTCAATACCACGCAGTTCTTCTTCACCCACCGAGAACGCCATGACGGGAATATCAGAGGCTTTAATGCCCTGATTACCCAATTCACGATAGAACGGCACATTCGAGTCGCCATTGATGGTCGAGATCACCGCAGTCTTTTTACCAGCTGCGAATTTTTTCACATTGCCGACAATGGTTTGATAGTTGCTATGACCAAATGGCGTGTACTCTTCCATGATGTCCGCATCAGCCACGCCTTTAGACTTTAAAAAAGCACGTAAAATCTGGTTGGTGGTACGTGGGTAAACATAGTCTGTACCGAGCAGAACAAAACGCTCCGCTTTACCGCCCTCTTCACTCATCAAGTATTCCACGGCTGGAATGGCTTGCTGGTTAGGCGCAGCACCAGTATAAAAAATATTTTTGGATTGTTCCTGGCCTTCGTACTGTACGGGATAGAACAATAAGCCATTCAGCTCTTCAACCACTGGTAAGACAGATTTACGTGACACCGACGTCCATGCACCGAAAATTACCGCGACTTTGTCTTGGGTAATCAGCTGACGTGCTTGCTCTGCAAACAGTGGCCAGTCAGATGCTGGATCGACCACCACAGGTTCCAGTTTTTTACCCAGTACCCCACCATTATCATTGATTTCCTTAATCGCCATTAAGGCCGTATCTTTCAGTGAGGTCTCAGAAATTGCCATCGTGCCTGACAATGAATGCAGGATCCCGACTTTAATCGTGTCGCCGCTGTCTGCGACTTTGCTTTCTGCGCCCGGGGCTTCTGCTTTTTCAGCAGATTTTGAACACCCCGTTAATGCAACAGCCCCTGCCATGGTTGCGGCTAAAATACTTTTTGAAAATAAATTGCGTTGGAACATCAGATTTTTCTCCAAACTTTATAATGGTGCATTTTTCATGCTTGTCTTGTTGTACATCTGGATGGAGTGATTCAATTTCTGTGCCAAGGCTTCAAAAAATAAAAAAATTCACTTTAACTGATCTCATTATTTGTATTATGAATCATGTATTTAGTCATACTAAAAAGACTTAAAGCCCTATTGCAATGTAGAACTCAGACTCAACTTTAAATAAGTTGCATAAAGACCAATCAAAATATGCCAAAACTAAGATAGAAGATGATGTACAAATAAAGTGCAGCACCTTGAATATTTTTTGCACTGTTTTAAAACAAAAAATCCCGCGCTTGCGGGATTTTTTACTGCTTAAATTCGATAGTTTAAACCACCAAATCTGCCAGATTACCTTTTTGCTCCAACCAGTCTTTGCGGTCACTGGCACGCTTTTTCGCCAAAAGTTTATCCAGTAACCCTGCGGTATGATGAGCATCATCCAGATCCAGTTGCACCAGACGACGCGTGTTTGGATCAAGCGTGGTTTCACGTAACTGACTGGCATTCATCTCGCCCAGACCCTTGAATCGGGTGATTTGCGGATTCTTGGTTTTGCATTTTTTCAGGATGCTATTCAGCTCATCTTCATCCAAAGCGTAGTGCACATCTTTATTGTCATCAATACGGAATAATGGCGGCATCGCTACAAATAAATGCCCTTCCTCGACCAGTGTAGGAAAATGCTTTACAAACAAGGCACACAGCAAAGTCGCGATATGCAAACCATCCGAGTCGGCATCCGCCAGGATACAGACCTTGCCATAACGCAGTTCAGACAAGTCATCCGAACCCGGATCAACGCCAATGGCAATCGCAATATTGTGTACTTCCTGCGATGCTAGAACTTCGTCAGAAGAGACTTCCCAAGTATTCAGGATTTTTCCACGAATTGGCATAATCGCCTGGAAGTTCTTATCACGCGCCTGCTTGGCCGAACCACCCGCAGAATCCCCTTCCACAATAAACAGTTCTGACTGATCCAGATCATGGCCTACACAGTCCGACAGTTTCCCCGGCAAGGTTGGACCCGCGACAATTTTCTTACGTTCTACTTTTTTCGCTGCTTTGAGACGGCGACCGGCTTTGGAAATGGCCATTTCTGCCAGTTGCATGGCGATGTCAGAATTCTGGTTCAACCATAATGCAAAGGCATCTTTGGCAATATTCTGCACAATTCCAGCTGCTTCACGGCTCGATAGACGTTCTTTAGTCTGACCTGAGAATTGCGGCTCCTGAAATTTCAGCGACAGGATATAATTGACGCCGTCCCAGACATCTTCGGCAGAGAGTTTCATATTCCGCGGCAGCAAATTACGCAGTTCACAGAATTCACGCATCGCATCGGTGACGCCTGAACGCAGACCATTCACATGCGTTCCGCCTTGTGCGGTCGGAATCAGGTTGACATAAGATTCCTGGACGCTTTCACCCCCTTCGACATTCCAGCAAATTGCAAATTCTGCGCTGGCACGTTCCGCATCGCCTGTGGCAACAAACGCCGGTGCCGGAATAATTTCACGGTCTTCCAGCTCGTCCATCAAATAATCAACCAGACCATTTTCAAACTGCCAGGTAATCTTTTCATCATTGATCTGATCAACATAATTGATCTGTAAACCCGCCGCCAAAACAGCTTTGGCTTTGAGATTATGTTTTAACGCTTTTAAGGCAAATTTAGGCGAATCAAAATATTTGGCTTCAGGCCAGAATTGTACCGTAGTTCCTGATACCCGTTTCGGTGCCTTACCTGCCAGCACTTCAAGCGGTGCAACCGGTTCGCCATTTTCAAAGGCCATTTTATACAGATTGCCCTGACGCTGAACTTCAACCTCTACCCGGGTCGAAAGCGCATTGACCACTGAAATCCCGACGCCATGCAAACCACCGGAAAACTGGTAGTTATCGGTGCTGAACTTACCGCCGGCATGCAGTTTGGTCATGATAATTTCAATACCGCTCTGGCCGTATTCAGGGTGAATATCCACCGGCATCCCACGGCCATTGTCTTCGACTGATAAAGAACCATCTTTATAGACCGTGACGGTAATCTTGTTGGCATGTCCTGCCAGTGCCTCATCGACAGCATTATCAATCACTTCCTGTGCCAAATGGTTGGGACGAGAAGTATCGGTATACATGCCCGGACGACGACGGACCGGATCCAGACCAGATAAAACTTCAAGAGATTGAGCCGTATATTGAGACACGTTATTCGGTTTCCTTTTTTATGCAGTCCAATAAAAACTGTAAGACGAACGGAATTTTTTCCGCAAAATCATCCATCCCGTGACTGCCATGCGCTTCAGTCATCAGTATTGCAGGGGGATGCGCAGCACTATAATAACGATGTGCTTCACGATAATCCAAAACTTCATCACCTTGTTGCAGCAGAACCAGTATTTTGTCTGCATCTTGTGCAACAGGCAGGGCCAATTGCTGGAGTTGTACCAGATCTGCTTCATCCAGACACCATTTCGGATGAACCTGATAAGGCAGTTGCTCATCAAATAGTTCAAGAAACAGTTGCCATGGTCGCATTGCCGGATTGATCAGTACAGCAGGCACAGCATGCTGTGCGACCAGATGTGTCGCATAAAATCCGCCGAGACTGCTGCCCAGTAACGCCACATCATGCATCGATTCAATCAGGCCAGAAACATACGCAATGGCAGCGTTCGGTGACATGTTTAAATCGGGTAAATGTACCTGAATTTCAGGATACTTTGCACAGTAATGTTGCAGCAATTTCCCCTTGATCGAGTTCGAATTACTCTTAAAACCATGCAAATAAATGATATTCATGAACTACCAACAAAAAACCCATCAATCATCAAAATTTAATTTAAATAATGTGAAGTACACTACGTTATAAGACCAGTTAATTGCTTAAATTGTCTGACAAAAAAGCTCAAAATCTTCTCTCATTCTCGTTATTTTAAGCTGAGGCCCTCAAAATCAGGAAACTCAACAAGAAAAAGAATTTATACCGCGAAGTTCTTTAAAAAGAAAGATGGCACCACATGCGGCTCATTGAAAGGACAGGATCAGATGCCAAGTTTGACACCGTTACATGAAACCTATTGTCGATGGGATCGAACCCCGCCGAGTCAGGCCGATGTACTGGAAGGTCTGGCGCAGCTGGTAACGATGCGCTTTAACGATGTGATCCAGGAGCTGATCAAGAGTATTCAACGCGAAATTTTAATGAGTATTTTCGGTTTAAGTGAAAATAATTCAGAAAAAATTCAGAATATTCCTTCAATCGTGCGGCTCTATCAAATGTCTTATGACATGCTGTTTCATTACGGCAATACCCTGATTGCCCCTGCTTTGCGCCAGATTATTGAACGCTTTCCTAAACTGCATAATAAACCGCTGACACCTTCCTTGCATTTCCTGGTCAGTGTCTTAAATGGCATTATCGGGGATTATCTGCTGAAATATCAGAATCCTCTGGCCTTGCCGATGGTGATCTATGACTATTATGGCTCGCTGCAAAAAGGTGAGCTAAGCGGTCGTATTACTTTGTTTGTACATGGCTTATGCATGAACCATTTAGACTGGTCAAATCGCAAATATGAGGGCATTGGGGCAAAATTACTGGCGCAGCGTGACCGCAATACCATGCTCTATCTGAATTACAATACTGGACGCCGGATTTCTGCCAATGGTCGAAGTCTGGCGAATACCTTACAGGATCTGATTGCTCGCAATCCGAGAATTACCAGTATTGACCTGATCGGGCATAGCATGGGTGGTCTGGTCTCTCGTAGTGCGCTGTTTTATGGCAAGCAGAATGTCTATAGCTGGGTCAATATGGTGGAAAATCTGGTCTGTCTGGGTTCACCGCATCATGGTGCAGTACTGGAACGTTTTGGCTTTAGCTTGCAGGACAAACTTGGACATTTTCCACTGATCCGGCTGCTTGGCCATCTGGTCAATATTCGCAGTAACGGTATTCTGGATTTGCGCCATGGCAGCGTCCGGGATGATGACTGGGAGCATAATCCACTTCGGATCGGCTTTATGGATGATCACCGTAAACCTGCCCCGATTCCCTCTCATATCGACACCTATCTGGTCGCCGGCACCATCGAGTTTGAAAACCGCAAGAACAAGACCCTGCATGTGATTGGTGATTATCTGGTGAGTATTAAAAGTGCTTTGGGCGAGCATCCCAATCCGCGTTTCCAGCTCAAAGTCCCGGATGCACACAAGGCGATTTTTTATGGCCTGAACCATTTTGAAATTCAATATCATCCACTGGTGGCGGAACAGGTGGCGCGCTGGTTCTATCCAAGTGTAGAAGATAAGGCCTTTGATCAGATTCGTGAATATATGACGGATCTGGACAGTCTGGAAGGTATTGCCCTGACTTAACTCTCCGTACATTAAAAAGCCCTCCATTGAGGGCTTTTTAATAGGAACTTGATTAGTATTTATCTCTGAGTCGTTTAACCGGTGCCTTTTTATATTTACGCAGTAGTTGCCACAGGCTAATCAGCAATAAAATACTAAAGAAGATCAAAGACCAGACAGGCAAGGATTGACCCAAGAAGGTCCAGTCAATCGCGGCACATTCCCCTGAACCATTTAAGACCTGTTGCAGTACAGACTGCATCGGCAGGGTTTCCAGCCAGTATTCCAGACCGGGACCACAGCTCGGCACCTGATCCGGGGGCAGGTTCTGTAACCAGACATGACGCGCAGCCACGCCCACAGACCACAAAATACTGAGCGAACCCAGCAAGGCATATAGCCGCTTCATGAGATTAGATGCGGGATTATGCAGGAATGCGATCAGTGAGATGATCCCGAGTCCGATTAATCCGACACGCTGAAACACACAGAGCGGACAAGGCGCCAGACCTTGTACATGCTCAAGATATAAGGCAAATGCCATGCCGATGACAGCAGCCAGAAACAACATACCACTCACGAAGCGATAACCCCATTGCATGGTGAATCCCCTTATTTTTTATCGATATTGGGCTAAATAATCAGCAAAACTGATGCTGCTATCTTGCTCGAGTTGCTGTTGCTGCTGCAATGACTTTTGTGACATTTCTTCAAAATAAGCCAGTGTTTCCGGACTGAGCTGATGTTCTTCATAGACACTGCTGTGCTGCTGTGCCAGATGTTGGCCAAAATGCCACATCCCGCCCTGTTCACGCGTATCACCCACCACCAAGGCAGACAAGGTGGCATCGACTTCATCGACCCGGATCATCATGGTTTTTAATGCATCGGTATAGAGAGTACTGTCATAGGCCGAATTTAACAGCTTGGCCAAGGGATGCATGCGCTGCAAATGTATGGCACACCAATCCTCAATCGGATAAGACTGGCCATTTTCCATAATTGCGGCATTTGGCGCACGGCCACGGTTCACTACTTCGGCCTGATTCTGCTCAATAATATCCTGTTCATCACTGAGTAGTGCCGGACTATCTTGCAATAAACAGTACAAGGCTACCACTTCAAGGAAACCGGCCGTATCTTCATTAATGCCAATCGGGCTGTATGGATTGACATCGACTGCGCGCAGCTCGACATAGGCAATCCCACGATTTTCCAGTGCCTGTGACGGGGTTTCACCCGCGAGTGGCACCTGTTTCGGGCGCACTAAGCTGTAATATTCATTTTCGATTTGCAACACATGATCATTGATCTGGATCGGCTGGCCATTGGAATCATCTAATCCCAAACGACTAAACGGTTTATAGGGCGTTTTGACCGCTTTTTGCAGTCCGTCCAGATAGTCCTGCAAATTATTGTAGTGAATACCGAGCTGTTTCTGTGCAGAGTTTTGATAGCCAAAACGTCCCATACGTAGCGCAGTCGCATAAGGCGAATACAAGGTGCCTTTGACCAATGGCAGCAAGAAATGATCACGGCCAGTCATAAAGCACTGGCAGACCGCCGGACTGGCCCCGATCAGGAACATCACCAGTGGGGTCAGACGAATAAAGTTACGGATCAGGCCCATATAGCGATGACTGCGATAATCCTGCAAGCTCAATGCTTGCAGCGCCTCGTCCTGTTCCTGCTGTTGCAAGGCCTCGAACAGATGATCCGGGAAAGACAGGTTGTAATGCACACCTGAAATCGTCTGCATACGGCGGCCATAACGCACACCTAGACCATGACGATACAAGGTTTTAAATAAACCGATATTCGAGCTGCCATACTGTGCCAGCGGAATACTGTCATCGCGGCTGTCCAGCATACACGGCATCGACAAAGGCCAGAGCTTTTCATCATTTTCCAGATGACGATGGACAATCGCATGAATATCGCTGAGATAGTCCAGCGCTTTTTTAATACTGTCCTGTGGCGGAGTAATAAACTCCATCAATGCTTCAGAATAGTCCGTGGTGATATGTGGATGAGTCAAGGCTGAACCCAAGGCACGAGGATGCGCTGCCTGTGACAGGAAACCATCACTTTGCATACGTAAGCTTTCACGCTCGATACCACGCAACATGCCTTTGATGAGTGACGACTCGACCCAGGTCGGTAACACATTTTGGGAAGTCGATTCAGGTTGACTCATTACAATCTCGCTTAAGGGGGCTAAATTATTAAATTAAAATCATCGGTTTAATCAGTATAACGTGATTTCGTGCCGGCATATGACAGGCTGCCTAGTTTTCAGGCAAACCATTGATTTTTAATTTGGCAAATTTTTAACACAAACTTCCTCTATAAGACATGGAAAATTTGTGATTTTATTAACAAATAGATGCTAATGAATTGTAAATATTATGAATTATCAAGATATTTTAGACTTTTGGTTTCATGCGGACAGCCAGCCCTTATGGTTTAGCCAAAGTCATGAATTCGACCAAAGTATTGCGCAGCAGTTCATGAGCACCCATCAGCAGGCAGCCCAGGCTGAACTTTGGGGCTGGCGTAAAACCGCAGAAGGCCGGCTGGCCGAAATTATTGTGCTAGATCAATTTTCACGAAATTTATTCCGTGATTCTCCCCAAGCTTTCGCCCAAGACAGTCTGGCACTGGCCTTGGCTCAGGAAGCCATCAGCCTGAACCTGGATCAACAGCTCAGTCCGGAACAGCGTGCCTTTCTGTATATGCCATTTATGCACAGCGAATCCAAACTGATTCATGAATTCGCCTTAAAACTGTTTCAGCGTCTGGGCAATCCGACCAATCTGGAATTCGAGAAAAAGCACAAGGTCATTATTGACCGCTTTGGACGTTACCCGCACCGAAACCAGATTCTGGGTCGTGACTCGACCGATGAAGAACTTACTTTCCTGACCCAGCCCGATAGCAGTTTTTAAGATTTTTTAAGACCGGCTGTCTGGACTGGATCATTGCATCAGGAGATCGAACATGAAAAACATGCTACTGGGATTGAGTATGATTGCTGCCATCAGCCTGACTGGCTGTGCAACCACACCCTCAAAGCCCTTAACATTTGATCAGTTAGGTCGCTACAGTACCACTCCCCTCAACAGCAACACTTACCGTATCAGCTTTCAGGCCCGTCCCAATATGAGCTTTGGCACAGCTGAAGAAATTACCCTGCTCAAAGCCGCACAGACTACCGTACAAAATGGTTTTCAATTCTTCAGAGTACTGAATGATCCAAGTAACCGCACCCAGCAACCTCCACGGCAAGCCATCGTCTATCCGGCGCCAAGCTTTTATCCTTACGGGTATTACCGCCGATATCCGGGATTCTGGCCAAACCCATTCTATGACCGTCCTTATACCGTGACTCTGGATCCTGCCCAGGTGGCTTATACCATTGAATGCTTCAAGGCCAATCAGGCGCCTCAAGATGCCTTTGATGCCCGCTTGATTTTACAGTCACTTGGGGCTAAATATGGTTTAAGTCCATCCGGTGCAGTGCTGCAACCGCAACCGGCCAATCCCTCCTGACAGGATGATCTATGCAGACAGAGCGTATCTCCCCGAGCTTACAACGCAGTAAACGTTTCGCGACCATCGCCCTGGTGGTCGCCGTACTGATCTGGTTGGCATTGATGGTTGCAGCCAAACTGCTACCCGAATATGTCTGGCTCATTCATATTCTGATGCTCTCGGCAGAAGCGGGTGTGGTCGGTGGTCTGGCGGATTGGTATGCGATTACCGTACTGTTTCGTAACCCTTTTGGCAGATTGCCTATTCCCAAGTTTTTACGTGACCATACCGAAATCATTCCACGTAACAAGGCCCGTATTGCAGAGTCGATGGGCCGTTTTGTGCAGGAAAATTTTCTTTCTCCGCAAATTGTACAGCGCAGTCTGGACAGTACCGACCTGAGTCTGGCTGCAGGACGCTGGCTGGCCAATCCACAAAACAATGCCCAAGTGACTCAGGTCATTCAACAGACGGTGCCTAAAATTTTTGAATTTGTGGGACAGGAACAGATTGCCGGATTTATCCAGAGCAACAGCGTGCAATGGGTCAAAAATACCCAGATCAATACCCTAGCCAGCGAAATGCTGCATGCCGTTCTGGACAATGATTTCCATCAGGATGTGCTACAGCGTGGACTGGATGTGGTGCATGCCTGGATGACCTCGCATCCTGAACAAACCCGTGAGCTGACCCGTAACCTGTTTAAGGAAATGGGGGTGTGGAAACTGGCCAAAGGCGCCAGCTGGATCGGGATTGATGTGCAGCAACGCAGTATTGATTCCGTGATCGGGCGCGTTGAAGCCATGCTGGCCGATCCAGATCATCCATGGCGACTCAAAATTGAGAACATGGGACATAGCTGGATGTTACAGCTGGCGGATAATGACAGTGAAGCCAGCCAGCGTCTGAATGAAACCAAAGATGCCTTACTGGATAGCCCACAAGTGCTGAATTTTATCAGCGGTGCGGTGGTGATTTTATGTGATGCGATCAAGGCTGACTTGCAAAAACCGGATTCGGGGATTGCGGAAAATCTTAGAATTGCCATCCAGCAGGTCGGAGAAAATATTATCTCGAATGCCTCGGTACGTGAGCTGCTGAATAAACGTCTCAGCGGAATCGCGGTTGACCTGAGTGACCAGTATAGTGAAAAAGTGATTCGTTTTATCAGCGAGCGCATTCACGAATGGGATTCAAGCGAGATGATCGACAAGATTGAAAATGAAGTCGGCGGCGACCTGCATATGATCCGGGTCAATGGAGTTGTGGTCGGTGCTTGTATCGGTCTGGTGCTCGGGATCATCCGGGCGGCGGTGGAGCATTTAATTTAAAAATGATGCTATTCGCCCCATATAGCCCCACTTTTAAAATGCTCAAGAATTGACTCCAGCCAGATCAAATTTAAGATTTAAAAAATGATCATTTGGGTGGCTGAGGTCCGGACATATCGACCAACAGCCCAGTGAATTTACGTACAAAAGGCAATAAGGTCACTACAATCGGAAACGCAATCGCCCAGGAAATCATCCAGTTATGAAACCAGAGTGCCATAAATCCATCAATCCAGCCAAGATTACGCAGCATATTGATCATGGAAATAATGCCACTCATCAGGCAGGACAGGATAAAAGGCACAATAATCAATGCCCATTTTGCAGGGAGTTTAGGAATATGACCGATAATGGTCGGACGTTGTGATGCAGCCACGACATGCTCTTTTTACTGTTTTCAGATGACTAATATAAGCCAAATTCTGTACGGTGAAGCATTGTTTTTTTTCATCTGAAATGTTGAGCTAAAAACTGGTTTTATTTTCACGGGATTAATCCGTTGATTTTCCCTTTCTTTAGTCAAAAACTTCTGACGAAGTGATCCTCCACTTTTTATTCCCGAGAAATGCTTTTACCTAAACAGCCTGAAATTTGCTATATTTGCTGTTTTTCTGCGATCTCTATTTTCGACTGATTATGAATACGGCAATACAAGCAGCTCTCGATCATGCAGTGCACACTTTACAGGCACAAGGCGTACTCCCATCTGACTGGAACAATACAAGTAATTTGACGCGTACCAAAGACCGAAGCCATGGTGACTTTGCGTCGAATATTGCCATGATCGCGTCGAAAGCTGCGGGTATGAAGCCACGTGATTTAGCGGAAAAAATTCTTGCTGCCCTGCCTGAAGTGGCAGATATCAGCAAGGCAGAAATTGCCGGTCCTGGTTTTATTAACTTCTTCCTGAATGCTGACCAGCGCTTTGCAGTCCTTGATCAAATCCAGGCACAACAGGCGACTTATGGTCGTACCCAGGTCAATGCGGATAAACGTATTCAGGTTGAATTCGTTTCTGCCAACCCAACCTCTAGCCTGCACGTAGGTCATGGTCGTGGTGCTGCGTATGGCATGACGGTTGCGAACTTGCTTGAAGCGACCGGTGCAAAAGTCGATCGCGAATACTATGTCAATGATGCTGGCCGTCAAATGGACATTCTGGCGACTTCGACTTATCTGCGCTACTTAGAATTAACGGGTCAGGAACTGGTATTCCCGAAAAATGCCTACCAGGGTGACTACGTAAAAGAAATTGCACAAAGCATTATTGACCAGGATGGCGATGCTTATGTCCGTCCTGTGGCCGACGTGTATAAAGATGTGCCTGAAGATGTACAGTTTGCAGCCGAATTAGATGCTGATGGCAATAAAGTCGTATTGTCTGGTGATAAAGAAAAACACATTGATGGTTTGATCTTTAATTCACAAGCGTTAATTGGCACAGGCTACCGCGTATTCTTGCAAGCCGCGCTTAAAGCAATCTTAGATGATATTAAAGATGACCTCGGCGAGTTTGGTGTAACCTTCAATCAATGGTTCAGCGAAGAATCATTGACAGACAAAATTGAAGAAGCCTTACAGACTTTAGACCAGCGTGGTTTCCTGTATGAACTGGATGGCAACATCTGGTTTAAATCCACTGCATTCGGTGATGAAAAAGACCGTGTCGTAAAACGCCGTAATGGTCAGACCACCTACTTCGCATCTGACATCGCTTATCACCTGAACAAGTTACAACGTGGCTATACCGATATCATCGATATCTGGGGTTCGGATCACCACGGTTATATCGCACGTGTAAAAGCGGCCATTGATGCGTTGGGCTATGACTCGAAAAAATTAACGGTTCTTCTGGTTCAGTTCGTGAGCCTATGGCGTGGCGGCGAGATGGTACAAATGTCATCTCGTTCAGGTCAGTTCGTGACCTTGCGTGATTTGCGTAAAGAAGTCGGCAATGATGCCGCTCGTTTTTACTACGTGATGCGCAAGTCTGAACAGCACATTGATTTTGACCTGGATCTTGCTGTGTCACAAAGCAAGGACAACGCCGTGTATTACATCCAGTATGCACACGCCCGTATCTGTCGTATGTTAGAAAAAGCAGCTTCTACCAATGTTAACTTTGATGCTACAGCGGCACGTAATTTAGCGGCTAAGCTGGAGCTTGATGCTGAAACTGAAATCCTGGCCAAGCTGGCGGCCTATCCAGAAATTCTGGTCCGTGCTGCAAACAGCTATGAGCCGCATCAAATCGGTAACTACCTAAAAGAACTGGCAGCATTATTCCACGGCTGGTACAACGACAATAAAGTACTCGGTGATGATGCTGAATTGACCCAAGCACGCTTATTGTTATCAGTGAACGTGCGTCAGGTACTGCGTAACGGTCTGGAACTGCTTGGCGTATCAGCTCCTGAGAGCATGTAAGCAAAACACTGTTTTGCATGCTCGCAAGGCGAGAGCTAGGCTCGAAGCAGAAATGTAAAGCACTGCTTTTACATTGATGCAAGAAGGTAAATAGTCAAAGCACTGCTTTTACATTGATGCAAGACAAGAGCTATGCTCGAAGTGAGCATGTAAGCAAAACATTGCCGTTGATCTGCTGAGCAGACATTTTGTAACTTTAGCTATGTGCTTGAAGATACAGATAAATTAAAATTCTGTGTGATTTGTGATCTAGAGGATGACTTTTGTATCCTGATCACATAGGATGAAGTGATAGTAGGGGCATAACTGCTGTTATGCCTTTTCTATATGTCCCGATTAATAAGAGGAAAATCCCAAGTGTTTGGAAAAACGCAACGCGGTGTATCTGAAAGACCGAATAAGCCTAAAAAGCCACTTATTCCAACCTGGCTCGGCACACTCGTGATCATTTTAATCGTGTTAAGTTTTTTGATGGCACTGATGCTCTGGAAGCCATGGGAACCAGTTAAACCGAAAACTCAAACAAGTGCTGAATCTGTCCAAGAAGAAGATACCAATAAAGATTACCGTTTTTATGATCTCTTGCCACAGCAACAAGTGACGCCAATTCCTGAACAGGCCGTCCCTGAAAACAAAAATCAGGATACGGTAGTGATTGTAGAAGCACCTCGACCTGAAGTGGCTACACCTGAGGCGACCACAACTGAGCCTGGCTTAGAAGCCAGCGAAGCACCTGTTGCCGCTCCGGCCAGTTATATTCTGCAAGTTCGCAGCTTTGATGATCCAGATCAAGCCGATGCCCGCCGTGCCGAAATTATTCTCAATGGTTTATCTGCCGATGTGGTACGCAGTGTAGAAAATGGCAAAGTCTGGTATCGCGTGGTTTCAGGCCCTTATGATTCTGCAGAAGCCGCAATTATCGCGCAGCAAACCTTGCAGAATAGCGGTATCGATTCCATCGTCGTGAAACGATAAATTTCTAGAAATGAAAAAAAGCGCCTGATGGTGCTTTTTTTATTTGGATCTCTCTAACCGTCTCCTTAATAGGAGAGGAAATCCCCCTTTTTTAAAGGGGGACTGAGGGGGATTTTTATTTATTCTAAACGAGAAAATATTTAATCCCTCCAACCTCCCTTTAATAAAGGGAGGCTAAAATCTTTAAACTGTATGCCCCAGCGCTTCACCCATATTCACCAAAGAATTGGCCTTGAACGCGGCATCCCATTGCATTTTATTTTCTTCAAATAAAATCACTGCCGTTGAACCGAGGTAGAAACGCCCCAGTTCTGCCCCTTTTTCCAGGAACAGATCATGCTGATTAAGTTCGATTCGTCCTGAAGGCTTCACTTTGCCGGTTGCCACCGTTTCAATACCCGCTACAATCATCGCACCGACCAATACCACCGCCATACGACCGATTTCAGTATCAAACAGACAGACCATACGTTCATTGCGTGCAAACAGGCCCGGAATATTTTCTGCGGTCACCTGATTGACCGAGAATAGCTCGCCCGGTACATATAACGTTTCAGTCAAGGTGCCAGCAAATGGCATATGCACCCGATGATAATCACGTGGCGACAAATATACGGTCGCGAATTCACCATTTTTGAATGGCTCAGCCAGTTGCGGATCAGCAATCAGGGCTTCAACGGTAAATTTCTGGCCTTTGGCCTGAAACACATCGCCATTTTCAATTTTACCCAGCTGGGAAATCGCACCATCTGCAGGCGAAACAATGCTCGTAGCATCTGGATCAACCGCACGGATACCTTCTTTTAGGGCACGCGTAAAAAATTCATTAAATGACTTGAATTTCAGGGCATTGGCCTGTTCAGCAATCGACATATCAATGCCATACTGCGCCTTAAAGGCAGTAATTGCAGCAGTTTTGATAATCGGGTTTTCGCTGGCGGCAATTTTACCCACCACCCGAGACAAGCGATGTTGCGGTACTAATCGTTGAGCTTTAATAAAAAACTGTTGTTTTAAAAGTGATGTGATGCTCAAGATGGCAGCTCCCCTGTAGCGATTGGACTATCGAGGCGGTTGCCCCATTCACTCCACGCACCATCATAGGCTCGAATTTTCCAGCCCAGTAAACGACCCAGAATATAGGCCAAACCTGAGCGGTGATGGGACTGGCAGTACACCACAACGGGTTGATTCAAATCAAAGCCCAGTTGTTCCAGACGCTGCTGAGTACGTGGTAAAGGCTGTAATTTTAAATGATTTTCACGATTAAGGGCAGTACTCCATTCAAAATGACGTGCTCCCGGAATGTGACCGCCGCGTCGAGCCGCTAAACGTAGGCCAGTATATTCATCTTCTGTACGGCAATCCCAAATTTGAACCTGTTGATTTTCAACCTGTTGGCGCAGTTCATCATAGCCAATCTGAAAATTCGCCTGATGCTCAAGATTGACCTGCAACACGTTCTTCACTGGTGCAAACTGTTCCTGACTGGAAGAAGTCGGCAAGCCTGCACCGAGCCAGGCATGAATCCCACCATTCAATAAGCTGGTATTTTCAAAGCCCAGACAATGCAGGTTCCAGAGCAAACGCCCTGCCCATGCCCCGCCCTCATCATCATAAGCCACCACATGATGTTCAGGAGAAATATTCAGATAATCAATGAGAGTCTGCAAGCCTTCCGCGTCCGGCAACAGTCCCATTGCCGTTTCTTCCTGACGCACCAGAAGTTTAGGCTTTAAATGCAAGGCGTGCGGAATATGCAGCTGCTCATACACAGAGGCACGGCTCAGGTCGACAATACGAAGTTTTTCATGGCCCAAATAGGGAACTAAATCTTCTGCCTCAATCAGCAGGCCAAAATTAAAAGCTGCAGCGGTCATCGTTATCATGGCTATTATTGGTCAAATCCTGTTGATCTTAGCACAGCTGGTTTTTAGACTTATGCGCTTTCTTTGCAGATGATTAGCAAGATTTTAGCTAAACCCTAGTCTTAAATACTCTTGCATAAAAAAACCGCATCTGCATAGACACGGTTGTTTAAAATTATGAATTGTTCAAACTGACTTAGGCAGGTTCATTGATCTCAAAAACCTGACGTAAATAGGCCAGGAACGTATCATTATCGGTCATGGTTTTGCCCGGACTATCCGAGATTTTGGCTACTGACTGACGGTTACATTCCACCAGTTTCAGCACAATATTGAGTGGGGTTTGCCCCATATCATTGGTCAGATTCGTGCCAATGCCGAAACTGACCTGAAAACGGTCTTTAAAGTACTGATGCAATTTCCAGGCTTTTTCCAGATTCAGGCCATCACTAAAAGTCAGCATCTTGGTTTTGCTGTCTATTTTCAGCTTTTTATAATGCGCATAGGCCTTGTCACCCCATTCATAAGGGTCGCCACTATCATGACGCAAGCCATCAAACAGCTTGGCAAAGTACAGGTCAAAGTCGCGCAGGAATGCATCCATCCCCACCACATCGGTCAAGGCAATACCCAAGTCACCACGATATTCCTGTACCCAGCTTTCCAGTGCAGATTTCTGGAAATTACGTAAACGTACGTCCAGCGCCTGAAAAGCTTGCAGGAATTCATGCGCCATGGTACCAATCGGGGTAATGCCCAGCTCTTTGGCTAACAGTACATTACTGGTCCCACGGAACACATGCGGTGCGGCTTTGTGAAATTCTTCGACCACATGCTTTTGCCAATCGAAACTGTAACGGCGACGCGTACCAAAATCTGACACCAAGAATGGTGGATCATTGGGGTTTTGCGCAGTGTCATACTGTTTTAACAGCTCGATTTTGGCTTTTAAACGGCGCTCGCCTTCTGCCAATACTTCAGGCGTGCGAATGCGGCTGAAATACAGTTCATTGACAATAGCGAGAACGAATATCTCAAACATCATCGCCTGAACCATCGGGCCTTCCACCACAATATCCAGACGGCCTTGACTGTCGATACTGGCCTTGATGAAACGGCGCTTGAGCTGGAACAGTTCCAGATAATCGACAAAGTCGCTTTTGATAAAACGTAAGCTTCTTAAATATTGCAGTTCATGTTCTTTGAATTTTAGCTGACACAGCAGGTCCAGTTGATGATTCAGGTCATCCAGAATATCCGTCAGTGGATAGACTGTATCTTCCAGATTACGACAACGGAAATGGTAGACACTATGCGTTTGCGGAAACTTGTGTAAGACCACTTGTAACATAGTGAATTTGTACAAGTCAGTATCTAACAGAGAATGGATAATTGGAGCCATAACTAAGGGAATATCGCTGTGCTTATCTCTGCATTAAAGCATAAAAAGTCATGCAATAATGCAGGATTTACGTACAGCTGGCTGTATTTGCGAAAAAAGTATCAGAAGCATAACCCGGTTTATTTCTGGGTGTTGGTCTGAGCTTTTTCCTGTTCCTGAATCAGTTTCTGTAGCTGTTTTTCCTGGCCAATGACCTTGGCAAATTCGGCTGTGGTCTTTTGTCCGGTTTTTTGCGCCTGGACATCACAGTCCACCTGACGCAACTGCTTGGCAATCGCAAATTCCATCTTGAATAAAGCCCCCATCAAGGCCGTATTGCCTCGATTGTCTCGAGCACAGCGGTCGGCACCATGTTTAAGCAAACTGCTGACTATCGCTTGATGGCCATAATACGTTGCCATCATCAGTGGCGTATAACCGTCTTTATTGCGTACATCGACCGGAAAGCCATGTTTTAAAAATTCGTTGATAACTTCGCTATTGCCAATTTTGGCGGCAGCAAAGAACAGGTCGATCAGTTCCTGTTGTGAGTTCATCTGAATATTGTCCACGCTTTTAGCGGGGGAGATCTCCTTCGCGACAGTCACGTTTGCGAATGCGGAACCTATCGTGAGAATACTGGCTAAAAACATAGATGACATAACTTTCATGATGAACTCCAGCAGAAATCGAAGGGGAATTTAAGTCTTGAAAGACTGAATTATCCTGAGATGAGATAAAAAACGGAGTGCCTGTAAAACTCCCCCTAGGGTGCAGGAAAGGTTTGGAGTATTACAGGACTTTTTGGAGGTGATGCGCTATGCCCTAGTCACCAGTTCCTCAAGACCAATCGGGATTAGTCTTTTAATTTTGCAGCTTTGGCTTTAACAGTCGCCAGGTTACCGTTTACCGCCTTGGTCATACGTGTACCGTAGTCCGCATCTGCCTTATAGAAGTAAGACAACATGATGTGCTTGGTTTCTGAATCTTTCACTGCGCCTAAATCAGCAGCAAGGTTCATGATCAGGTCATCTTTTTCTTTAGCCGAGTATGAACGGTACAGCTCACCTGCCTGCTTGAAGTTCTGCTCTTTCACGCCAATTTGCTGTACATGACCAGATAATGGTGTTTCTACCGCACGTGCTTTTTCAGTGGCAGCTTTTGGCTCTTTACGGCTTGGCTCATAGTTCACATCCGAGTCACGCTCAGAGATATTCATGTAGCCATCCTGATTATTGTTGTTCACATTTACCACTGGACGGTTCACCGGAATTTGCTGGTGATTCGCGCCTAAACGGTACATTTGGGTATCTGAGTAAGAGAAGATGCGGCCTTGTAGCAGACGGTCTTCTGATGGCTCGATGCCCGGAACCAGATTACCTGGCGCAAATGCCGACTGTTCAGTCTCGTTGAAGAAGTTCTTCGGCATACGGTTCAGGGTTAAAGTACCGACTTTAGTTTCTGGAACCAGCTCGGTTGGCCAGATTTTAGTTGGATCTAATGGATCAAAATCAAAGCTGTTTAGATCTTTAGGATCAAGCACCTGAATATACAGGTCCCATTTCGGGAAGTTACCTGCATAGATGTTGTTATAAAGATCATTGGTCAAGTGGTTGAAATCTTTACCTTGCTGTTCAGCCGCTTCTTTGACGTTCAAGCCCTTCACACCCTGTTTAGAGCGGAAGTTGAATTTCACGTACTTGTATTCGCCTTTGTCGTTATACAGTTTGTAGGCATGTACACCGAAACCGTCCTGTTCGCGGTAGCTGGTTGGGACACCTTGCTTGCCATAAACATAAGTCAGCATGTTGGTTGCCCAAGGCTGGCTAGACAGGAAGTCAAATACACGGTTGGCATCTTGTACATTGGTGACCGGGCTTGGCTTCATCGCATGGATGAAATCCGGGAATTTGATCGCATCACGGATAAAGAAGACTGGCGTCTGGTTACCGACTAAGTCCCAGTTACCTTCCTGGGTATAGAACTTCACTGCGAAACCGTGCGGGTCACGTAAAGTCTCTGGTGAACCTTTACCATGAATTACGGTAGACATACGCACAAAAACTGGAGTTTTGGTACCGGCCTTGAATAAAGAAGCAATTGTTAAATCAGACAGATCTTTCGTAGTAACGAATTCACCATAAGCCCCTGTACCACGCGCATGTACCACACGTTCAGGAATACGCTCACGACCAAAACGTTGCAGTTTTTGAACCAGTTGCACATCTTGCAGCAAAGTTGGACCTTGTGGACCCGCAGTGATCGAGTTCTGGTTATCACCGACTGGCGCGCCATTGTCTTTTGTTAAAGGAGCAGCTTGTGTAGCTGTGACAGTTGCAAGCATTGCAAACAGTAATGAACGCTTAAACATTTCTAAATCTCTCAATTTATTACCTTTCCTGCATGGGCTAAGATACGCCAACACAATAAATAGATAAAACAGATTATTTTTATTAATTCAATCGCTTTAATGGATTTAAAAAAATTAATCAATTGATTTTCAGATATTTAAAGTTCATAAAAACAGCATCTCATACTTCTCCAGATTTTATTTTTGCTACAATCACGTCCATCTATCATTAGCAGTCCATATGTAAAATGCGTGCCTTATTACAAAGAGTTTTAGAAGCTAAAGTCGTGGTCGAGGGTGAAACCACTGGGGAAATTGAAAAAGGAATTCTGGTTTTTCTAGGTTTAGGCAAAGACGATAATCTGGAAAAAGGCAAAAAGCTGATTGATAAAATATTGAAATACCGCTTCTTTGATGATGAACAGGGCAAAATGGGCTGGAACGTTGCCCAGGCTGGCGGTGGTATATTGCTGGTTTCACAATTTACCTTGATGGCACAGACCCAGAAGGGTTTACGTCCAGACTTTGGCCCAGCTATGCCGCCTGCCGAGGCTAAAGCACTTTATGAGCAGCTGGTAGAATATGCCCAAAGCCAGTTTGAACATATGCAAACCGGTATTTTTGCCGCCGACATGAAAGTCCATCTGGTCAATGATGGACCGGTGACGTTTAATTTAGAAGTTGAATAACGACATTATTCATCACATTAAAAAAGCCCTCTAATGAGGGCTTTTTCTTTTAAAAATCTTTCATCCTTTCACCCCCCTCTTTGTGTTTCTCCCAAAGGTAGAAAGAAAAGGTTGGATGAAAGATTTTTAACTTATTTACCAGTTTTCTCTTTAATAAACTGACGTACCATTTTCACTTTTTCTTTGACTGGCTTTGGCAGTTTTGGTGGAATCATTTTTGCCACCTGGTTAAACCAAACCAGCAGGCCAAAGTCGCCTTCCATTTTAATGGTGCCACTTTGCATGCCGGTCATAAATGCCGTCGGGTCACCTTTGACCAAGGTCTTCACACCCTGCTCACTGTCAGCAAACTGCAACACAAAATCAGCTTTTTCAGCATCACCAGAAACGGTATCGATATGACCGTTATCCACAATAATCTGACGTGCCATACCTTCATCCGTACCAATCTGGATACGGAATTGACGCCCATGTACCAGTTCAATGAATTTTGGGCTGGTACGTGCCAACTGCTTCATACGTAAAGCTAAACCTGCGACCAGTAAGTCCAGCGGATCTGTACTCATATCAATAAGAGGAAGTTTTAACACAGGAATGGACGACAGTTTCATGGAGGATGCCTATTCTAATTGTACGAAAATTGACAAATATCCTAGCATAGTTCTGGGCTAGGTGGATTATGCAGTTTGTATCATATTTCCAAACTGAAAAATGCACCCATGGGTGCATTTTTTTCATTGCAACTTGTAGAATTAACGGCTTGAAAGCTGCTGCTGGTCGTCTTCATACACTGGCGTATGTTCGATGCAACGGCGTTTTGCTAAAGCACGCTCAGCACGACGATCTTCACGCAACAACAGGCCAGTCACGACCATCATGACCGCAGTTAACGCGCTCAGGTAACTATACGTCATTGGTAGCTCAAACCAGGTTTGAGTTCCTACACGAATCACCTCGATCAGGCCCCATACCAGCATCCCGGCCGCCATAAAGCTTAACCAGCGACGATAAGGCGAGAAGAACACAGCAAGCACAGCTACAGCGACTAAACTGAAGCCCACAATCGTTGCTAAATTCGCTGTTACCATATAACCCCCTCCATCCAGATAGATAGTTTCCGCTTGATATTGCAACGCTTCTATCTATTGAATTTCGTTAAATCAATAAAATGGAATCTGTTGATTTGTATCTCTATGCCTGCATTATGCTGAGTTTTTTGCATAAAAAAAGTCCTGTCTTCCAGCCTAACGACATACTTTGTCGCGATATTATATTGTCATTACATTTTTTGCTTTTCACATTTTTGTGGATCAATGACTGCACCAATGTTGGCGTGTCATTACAAAATTATCAGTAGTTTTTTTAAGTTAAAAAATTATTTTTCCGTTTAAGATGATCGATGTTTTTGTAGGCAAATTTCATCGCTCACTTATGCAACTCACATCATAAGCAATAAAAAACGCGACCCGGAGGTCGCGTTTAAAATCAATCAAAGCCTGTACTTATGCACGGTTCAGGTCTTTATCATGTACACCGAGCAGATACAGCACACCGTCCAGACCGACGCTAGAAATTGCCTGATTGGCGTTTTGGCGTACCAGAGGTTTGGCACGGAAAGCCACACCAAGTCCTGCAATGGATAGCATTGGTAAATCATTGGCGCCATCACCGACTGCAATGGTTTGTTCCAGGGAAATTCCCATCTCCTGGGCGATTTCACCGAGCAAGAGTGCTTTGCGTGCGCCATCGACGATATGGCCTTTGACTTCACCGGTAACAACACCATCCTGAACATCGAGTGCATTGGCATGCACTTCATCAATATCCAGTTTAGTTTGCAGATATTCAGCAAAATACTGAAAGCCGCCAGAAAGAATTGCAGTACGGTAACCTAGTGCTTTTAAAGTCGAAATCAGGCGTTCAGCTCCTTCGGTAATCGTCAGGCGCTCGGCAATTTTCGGAAGTACCGAAGCGTCCATGCCTTTTAACAAGGCGACACGTGCACGGAAGCTTTGCTGGAAGTCCAGCTCGCCTTGCATAGCACGTTCGGTAATTTCTGCGACCTGTTCACCAACACCGGCTTCAATCGCCAGTTCGTCAATAACTTCCTGTTCGATCAGGGTTGAGTCCATATCGAAGCAAACCAGACGGCGGTTACGGCGATAGGCATTGTCTTCTTGTACCGCGACATCGACATTCAGTTCATTCGACAGGCTGAGGCAGGCCGCGCGCATGGCAGCTGCATCTAGCATCTGTCCGCTTAAACCGAACTGGACACAGGCACGTTTTGGCCCGCTGCTCTGGCCATCTAAAATGGGGCGACCAGACAGACGGGTCACGGTTTCAATATTAAAACCCTGACCCGAGACAATCTGGGTCACGGCTTGCAGATGAGAGGCATTTAATTCAGGGGCCAATGCCGTTACGATATAACGTGTGCGTCCACCCTCTTTGACCCACTGATCATATTCAGTCGCAGAGATCGGTTTAAAGCGCACAGTTAACCCGATATCATGTGCTAGAATCAGGATCTCCTTCATGGCTAATGCTGTCGCTGTCTGGTCTTCAGAGGCTACAACAATACCTAAGGTTAACTGATTATGAATAACCGCTTGCCCTACATCTAAAATCTGTAGGGAATGGGCGGACAAAACCTGCATTAATCGTGTAAATTGATTAGGCTGGTCAGGTCCTAAGAATGATATAAGAATGATTTCTCGCATGAATTGACTCGGGTCTGAGCTACAACTATTGTTAGAATCATAATCGAAATTGAACAGAATTGCCTTGGAAGTTTACGTTGAATGCGCCTAGACAAGGGCTATTTGCTAGCCTATTGATTGTAAGTTTTGCTCTGCATACCTTTTTACTGGTATTGGCAACCACTCACCAACTGAATGAAAACCGTGCCAATCAGGGACAGCTGATCACCAGTCAACTGGTGACAGACAGCCTGTCTGAGCTTGAACCACCCAACCGCGTTTCTCTGGCGTTGCTGGCAAATCGTTATGCCACCAATCCAAGTGTCGCTTCCATCCGGATTCTAGATGCGAAAGCTCAGGTTTTAGCCACTGGCGGACTGACCAAAACCCGCGAGGGTGAAGTTTTTGTCCGTGATGCGCTGCAAAATGAGAAAAAAGTCGGTGTGATTGAAATCACTCTGATTGAACCAAGTATTGGTGAAATTCTGCGGACACAATGGCTGGCAATTCTGTTCTCGTTCATCATTCATGGTCTGCTCTGGGTCGCTTATCGTGCCGTGGCACGTCCAAGCCGAACCGAATATCTGGCGCACATCAATAACGAATCGCGACTGAAATTCGAGATTCAGACCCTGACCCAGGCATTGGAACAGGAAAAGCATAATGCGGCACTGGCGATTGCCCAAGCCCAACAGGCAGTGAAAAACAAAGCCAAAGAAAAAGAACATAAGCCGGCAATACTGGAAAGCGATAGCCTGAGCTTAAACATCCAGTTCTACGATCCAAAACAGTTACTGGATAGCGTGAATAAAACCGTTTCGGTGCCTTATTTCAATCTCTGTCAAATTTTCCTGAATAAAGCCACTGAACTCTGTGTGCAACGCTATAAGTTAAATAGTTCTGATATTTGTACCGTACATAAATTTGATGAAAAAGGTGCCACCATCAGTATCGCAGCAGACAAACCGAATGCCCTGGCCTGCCTGACCATGATCAGTGCCGTGTTCCAGCTGCTTTCGGAAGTGCTGTATAAACGTTATCGTGAAGAAAAACGTTTTGTGCTACAAACCCGCAGCGCGATTGCCTCTAAAGTCGAGGAGATGCAGCTCAGTTCGGTACAGGCCGCTGAGCGTCTGACTCAGCATCTGGTCGCGAAAGAAAGTGCCTTACATGTACCGAATAGCTTGCTGAAAGATGTGAGTGATCACTTCCAGCTGGTCAGCATGCCGAATCCAACCAATGTCCTGACCCGTCATGCTTTTGTGGTGAATGGGATGGATGCTGAAAGCGCCGAGCTGGCACAGACTTTTAGAACCGAAATTCTAAAATCCAAACAGTCCAAAGCCTCATAAATATCACTGAATATTGCAATTAAAAAAGCCGGATTCAATATCTGGCTTTTTGATGGGTACAAAACAAATACGCCAGCGTATCTTGGCCTACCCTTTAAATTTTTAACTGTTTTTGTTCCAGCAGATATTGCTGGGCATTATAAGGCTGGGCCGGATCCTGACAGGGAACTTTATGCCACTGACCATCGGCATCTAACTCCCATGCATTTTGACAATCTTTTAAATAACTGATCAGGCCATCTTTATAAATCCGTTTTTTCAGCTCTGGATCCAGTACTGGGAAACAGGTTTCAACCCTGGAAAACAGGTTGCGCCCCATCCAGTCGGCACTGGCACAATACAGTTTCTTGGCGCCGCCATGCTCAAAATAATAGACCCGGGTATGTTCCAGGAAACGTCCTACGATTGAACGTACCCGAATATTTTCCGACATACCGGTAACTTGTGGAATCAGACAGCAGATTGAACGCACAATAAGGTCAATTTTTACCCCGGCCTGCGAAGCCTGATACAGGGCAGCAATTAATTGCGGTTCGGTAAGCGCATTCACCTTGATGATGATCTGCGCGGCTTTGCCAGCCAGGGCAAATGTCTTTTCCTGTTCAATCAGTTTCAACAGTTCGCTATGCAGGGTAAACGGCGCATGTAGCAGAGCTTTCAGTTTGGCCATTTTCCCCATACCGGTCAGTTCCTGGAACATGCGGTGCACATCCTCACAGATATCCGGCTGTGTGGTCATCAGGCCGTAATCGGTGTACATGCGGGCATTACCGGCATGATAGTTTCCGGTACCCAAATGCGCATAACGCAGTAATTCCTGATTTTCACGCCGGACGATCAGAATCATTTTGGCATGGGTTTTATAACCCACGATGCCATAGACCACTACTGCACCTGCTTCTTGCAGGATATTGGCCACCATAATATTGGATTCTTCATCGAAACGCGCCCGCAGTTCAATCACGGCCGTGACTTCCTTGCCATTGCGTGCGGCTTCTGCCAGTACCTGAACAATTTCCGAATCCGGACCACTGCGGTACAGCGTCTGCTTGATCGCCAGCACCGCTGGATCCTTGGCCGCTTCGCGCAGCAAAGTAATCACTGGCTGGAATGAATCAAAAGGATGATGCAGCAGCACGTCCTGCGCCTTTAAAATTTCAAAAATACTTTTCTGTTTACGGAAAATTTTGGGAATCACCGGACTGAAATGCGGATACTTTAATTCCGGACGCTCAAAGCTGGTACTCAGACGGGACAAATTGATCGGTCCATCAATCCGGTACAGTTCCTGTTCCGTCAGATCAAATTCATCTAGCAAATAGTCGATAATGTTCTGTGGAGAGTCATTTTCAATTTCCAGACGTACTGCACGACCAAAGCGGCGCGAACACAGTTCGTCTTTTAAGGCTACGGCCAGATCGTCAACATCTTCCGACAATACTAGATCGGCATTGCGGGTGACTCGAAAGGCATAACATCCGGTCGCTTTCATGCCCGGGAACAAATCACTGATATGCTGCTGGATGATCGCAGTCAGAAAAATCTGGGTGGTATTGTTTCCGGTGACGTCTTCCGGAATTTTAATCAGGCAGGGTAAGGAACGTGGTGCCGGCACAATTGCCATCTCGATTTCACGGCCAAAGGCATCTTTACCTTCTAGGCTGATAATAAAGTTCAGACTTTTATTCACCAAACGTGGAAAAGGATGTGAAGGATCCAGGCTGATCGGGGTCAGTACCGGTTGCACTTCTTTGGCAAAAAAGGCTGCAATCCAGGCCTTATGTTTTTCCAGAAGATCCTGATATTGAAGAAACTGAATACCCTGCGCCTGGAGTTCAGGCAGAATTGCATGATTCAGCACCTCATACTGTTTGTTCACTGTGGCATGAATGGACTGGGACAGTTGTTGTAGAACCAGCTCGGTGGGTACAGCATCAGGCGTCCGGGTAGTCGCATTCAGGTCTTGCTGTTTCATCAGCCCGGCAATCCTGATTTCAAAGAACTCATCCAGGTTACGGGAAAAAATAATCAGGAAGTTTAAGCGCTCTAAAATCGGTAAATTCGGATCGAGTGCTTGTGCCAAGACACGACGCTGAAATTCAAATAAGGAAAGTTCCCGATTAAAATAGGTCGCTGACGAATGCTGAAATTGTTCCATGCCCTCTCAATGCTGCTGATTACAGTCTGTTGTTTCACATCATTGAGGGGCGATCTTAGGCAGACTTCATGACACTTATGTTACAAAGCTCGATAAATCCATATAAATTAATATTCTAACTTTTTCACATTATAAAAAATCATGTTCTAGCTTGTTGTGTGCTGTCCTCAAACTGCAATTAGGTGTCTGTTTTTTCAGTTTGTCTGGCAGCCCAATAAGTGGCTAAAGCTGGCCCTGAAATATTATGCCACAGACTAAAAATGGCGCTTGGCAAAGCCGTCATTGGAGATGCAGCAAAATGGGTTGCCGCCAAAGCCACACCCAGACCAGAATTCTGCATCCCGACTTCAATGGATACTGCACGACAGTCTATTTCTGCCAAGTGAAATATGCGACTGGCCCAATAACCCAGTAAATAGCCCATACCGTTGTGTAAGGCCACGATCCCTAAAATCATTAAACCGGACTCCAGAATCTGGGTTTTGCTGCCGGCAATAATCGCCGCGACAATTGCCACAATCGCAATCACAGAAATCAACGGCATGACCTGAATATAGGCCGTAACTTTTTGCTTGAGTAGCGCCCGTACGATTAAGCCCAGAATAATTGGGAATAACACCACCTGTAAGATCGACACCAGCATCGACCAGGCATTGATCTCAATCCACTGACTGGCCAACACATAGAAAATGGCCGGAGTTAAAATGGGCGCCAGTAAAGTCGAAACCGAGGTACAGGCGACCGACAAGGCAGTATTGCCCTTGGCCATATAGGTAATCACATTGGATGCAGTTCCGCCCGGACAGCAACCCACCAAGATTACCCCGATGGCAATCTCTGGTGGCAGCTGGAACAGCTTGCACAGCAAAAAGGCCAAACCCGGCATCACCATAAACTGGGCGACGACGCCAATCGCTACTGCCTTCGGACTTTGCAAGACACTTTTAAAATCTCCGACGGTCATGGTCATGCCCATGCCGAACATGATGATGCCCAACATCCACGGAATATAAGCCCGTAACCAGACAAAAACTTCAGGGATCATCAAGGCAATGCCGGAAAAAAGCAGCACCCATAAAGCAAAGGTTTTTTGGACAAATTGGCTAAACTGGAGCAAGGCTGACATGGGTTTCATCCAGGTGACATTAAGGGAGAAAAAGCAAGATAAAACAGGCACCCGTTGATGCCTGAATTTTTATATTCAAATATAAATAAGATCAAAGGGATATTAAGTTCTATCCCTATCCAGTGTTAAGCTGCTTGAACAATATCTTTCACATAGATACGTTTCACGCCATGCGACAGCATATCCTGCCAGGCATGTTGCAAGGAACCATTCAGGTCAATGCCCTTGGTGGCATCGGCAATCACATAGGTTTTAAAGCCCAGTTTGCAGGCATCGATTGCAGTCCAGGCCACACAAAAGTCCGTAGCAATCCCGACCACAAATACGGTATCAATCCCACGTTCACGCAGATAGCCAGCAAGACCCGTCGGGGTTTTCTGGTCAGCTTCCATAAAGGCCGAGTAACTGTCGATCTGGGAATGAAAACCCTTGCGAATGATGAGTTGTGCTTGCGGTAAATTTAAATCCGGATGCAGTTCGGCATCGCGTGTCCCTTGCACACAATGCTTTGGCCATAAGACCTGAGTGCCATAATCCAGCTGAATGCTGTCATAGGCTACTTTGCCGGGGTGGTTGTCTGCAAAAGAAATATGGTTGTCCGGATGCCAGTCTTGGGTCAGGATAATATGCTTAAAATGCTGCCCCAATAGATTGATATTTGGAATAATCTGGTCAGCATTGGCTACAGCCAGATTACCCCCCGGGGTAAATCCTCTTTGTACGTCTACGACCAGTAAAGCAACATTATTCTGCATCTGTTTTCATCCATTGAAATCTCGATTTATGCCCAAGCATAGCGCAAAATGCTTCAGGATTTTTAGCCCTGCTACTAAAAATGGCATGACTGTGTATTCTCGGCATGTGTATATGAGCAGATCAATAGATTCATTATTTTTGACAAAAAAGGATGGGTTCCGCGCTTGTATCAAGCTAGATCTCTGCAAAAAAATTTAAGATAAAGTGATGAATCTTTCTAATAATAAAACAGTGTATTTAATTCTTAAATTCTGAAAATAAAAAAGCCTGCAAAAGCAGGCTTTTTTAAATCGTTGAACCTTACACTTTAGTACGATTCACCAGGAACAGCATACATAATGCAGAAATGATGATACATGGGATCGCGGCGCTAATAACCCCAGCAGCGCCAAAACCTGCCGTCAGTAACTGACCGGCAATGACTGGCCCCAGCATGGCACCAATACGACCAACTGCAGATGCAACCCCAACACCAGTACCACGCACTTCTGTCGGATAAACGATACTACCAAAGGCATACAGTACACCCTGACAGCCAATCACGAAGGCACCGGCCAATGCGGCTGCCATATACATCTGGTTCAGCGAGCTTGCACCATTTAGCGCCAGTAGACCTGCCAGAATACCGCCGTACATCAACAGGATCACATAGGCTTTCTTCCAGCGGTCGGTCAACATACCTAAAATAATCGTACCAATCGTCGCTGTAACCATGAAGTAGAACTGTGCGGTTGAACCATCCTTACGTGTGAAGCCAAGTTCCATAAACAATGATGGCAACCAGCTCAACATGATGTAAACCACCATCAAGGTAAAGAAGTAGCTTACCCAGATACATAGCGTACGTAACAGGTTGTCCGAATTAAACAAGTCCTTGAATGAACCCTGCGGTGCAACAGCAAGTTCTGCAGCCGTTTTGTTCTGTGCTTTCAGGTATTCCTTCGATTCAGGCAAAAATAGCATCATCAGCGGAATGGCAAAAATCGGTAACAGGCCACCAAGATAGAAAACATTTTTCCAGTTGGCACCAAATTCAGTCGCAGCAACCAAAGATAAAATCGCTGCACCGACTGGCATACCGCAGTACATCAAACCTACTGCACGGCCACGATTTTGTGGAGAGACTGCTTCAGAAGCAAGTGTAATCAGAATCGGCATCGCGCCGCCCAGACCTGCTCCAGCCAGGAAACGCACTGCCAGCAAGCTGTTAAAGCTATTGACCCAGACGGTACATAAGGTAAATACAGCAAATATTGCTGTCGACCAGATCAAGACTTTCTTACGGCCAATGCGGTCCGCAAATCGGCCACCAACCAGTGCACCCGGTAATAAACCCAGAATCCCTGCACTAAAAAACACACCCAACTGGGAACTATCGAGACCAAAATGCTCACGAATACCTGCAGCAGCAATTCCGGCTGCCTGAATATCTAAGCCTTCAATCACCGCAATCAGAAAACAGATGGCGACCGTGACGATAGCATGCTTATTGTCTGATTTTTCCATTGGATTATCCTTGTTCAATCAGCGTTACAAAAGACAGCCATCATCTATGAGCCTGATTGCAGAAATAACTATCAATAAGTTGAACGTTTTGCTTGGATATTCCAAAAGGGGCTGAAGTAAATCAATTGAAGATGCTGACTGATAAAGTCGCAAAAACACTTAATCAGAACATCATAAAGTTCAAGACTTAGACTTTAAGGCTTATACATCAAGTTAAAAAATTAACCGATAAGAAAAAAAATTCTCAATTTATTGATATTTAAAAAAGATTAGTCTTAATAGTTTTTGTCTTTATTTGTCTGGGTACAAGAGTGCGATCAAGATGTACGAGATCTCAATTTATCCAATATAACTATTATTCCAAAATCAAAAGGCATAAAAATCGCAGTTTTCAGCTGATCTTTTTGCACAAGCCTTATCATTATTGGGTTCATTTGGGGCAATATCTTCTTTTGTCTAGACTAGAGACATAACTTTGGTCTCAGGATTTTGCTTTATAAATCATCTTATTTATTACTTGATTGTTTCCAAAAGGCTTTGTATAAAGAATTCAGTAGCTTTTACTAAAGCATATTGTTCTTATGCGTTTGATCAGTCATAATTTGCATAAGCAATATTCAATTCAATGCAAATCTATTGAATTTGCTATAAATCAAAATACAAATCCATCCCAATTTATGTTTTCTCATTCCTTTCGGATGGACAAATAGGATAGTTTTTTAAAATGACTCAGCAAGCACAGACCATTCAAGGTTCCATAGTCGCAATCGTCACCCCTATGTTTGAAGATGGCAGCGTAGATTGGAAGGGTCTCGAGAAGCTGGTTGAATGGCACATTGCAGAGGGCACCAACAGTATTGTCGCCGTTGGAACAACAGGCGAAGCCTCTACTCTCAGCATGAGTGAACACACCCAGGTGATCAAAGAAATCATTCGTGTGGCCAACAAACGTATTCCTATTATTGCCGGCACAGGTGCGAACTCGACCCGTGAAGCGATCGAACTGACCCGCGAAGCCAAAGAGCTAGGGGCAGATGCCGCTTTACTGGTAACGCCATATTATAACAAACCGACTCAGGAAGGCTTGTATCAGCATTATAAAGCTATTGCTGAAGCTGTTGACCTGCCACAGATTCTTTATAATGTTCCAGGCCGTACCGGTGTGGATATGGCCAATGAAACCGTGATTCGCCTGGCGGATATTCCACAAATTATCGGTATTAAAGATGCGACTGGCGATGTACCGCGCGGTGCTGAACTGCTACAAGGTCTTGTAGGCAAAGACATGACTGTTTATTCGGGTGATGATGCCACTGCATATCAGCTGATCGGTCATGGTGCCAAAGGTAATATCTCGGTCACAGCGAATGTGGCTCCGAAAGCTATGAGCGAAGTGTGTGCTGCCGCCATTGCCGGTGATGCAACCACAGCTGAACAGTTAAATGCTCAGGTTGCAAATTTACACAATATTTTATTTTGCGAATCGAACCCAATTCCTGTGAAATGGGCACTCCATGACATGGGCTTAATTGGTACGGGTATTCGCCTTCCATTAACACCACTTGCAGAACAATATCGCGCTCCGCTTCATGAAGCACTGGTCGAAGCGGGCGTTATTAAATAAAAGAGCACAAGATTATGCAATTACGTTTAGGACTTAGCCTTACACTTTCAGTATTCAGTTTGGCAGGTTGTAGTTCAATGGCCTTTAATAACGGCACTTTAGACTATAAAGAGACTACTACCCTGGAAGCTTTACAATATCCTGAAGGCGCCATGGTTCGTCCTGCAACGCCATTGTATCCTGCTCCAACAGTTGATCCGCTTGCAATTGAACATGCACCGAAGCTTGAAAACCAGCGTGGCAACCGTTTTGCCTTGCCACGCCCACAAGCCCAGACTGAAAACTCAAATACAGCTGATCTAACCGAAACCAATACGGTGGGTCGACCACAGTTGGTCACTGACGGAAATCTTAATCCGCTGCTTAAAATTGAGGGAAATTCTGCTACAATTTGGCAATATACACTTGCCACCCTCAGCAGTCTGAATCATAGCATCGTTGCGCAGAGCAAAAATCGTTACGAAGTCACGATTAAGGTCGACCAGCAGACCTATGTATTAAGATTATCTTCTGTCGGTTCGAGTAATAACCTCGCTGTGTTCAATGCCGATAACAGTTTTGCCGACCGTGAAAAAGCTGCAGAACTGCTCAACCAGATTTACCAAAATTGGCCAGCCTAGACATTTCTAGGCATTTTTTTTTGTAAAAGGTTCCCTCATGTTAAAACAAACCTTGCTCTATACTGGTAAAGCGAAATCTGTCTACACCACAGACAGTTCAGACCATCTGATTTTAGTCTTTCGCGATGATGCCTCAGCATTCAATGGCGAAAAAATTGAGCAACTAGATCGTAAAGGCAAGGTGAACAACCGTTTTAACGCCTTCATTATGGAAAAACTGGCAGAAGCGGGAATTGAGACCCACTTTGAAAAGCTACTGACTCCAAATGAAGTGCTGGTGAAAAAACTGGATATGATCCCGGTTGAATGTGTGATCCGTAACTATGCAGCAGGTTCTTTATGCCGCCGCCTGGGTGTGGAAGAAGGCAAGGAACTGACTCCTCCAACATTTGAATTGTTCTTTAAAGATGATGCGCTTGGCGATCCAATGGTCAATGAATCACAAGCCATTGCTTTAGGTTGGGCAACTGCTGAACAATTGGCGAAAATGAAAGAATTGACTTACCAAGTGAACGACGTGCTTAAAGCATTGTTTGACGCAGGTAACATGATTCTGGTCGATTTCAAACTTGAATTTGGTGTGTTCCACGACCGTATCGTACTGGGTGATGAATTCTCTCCAGACGGTTGCCGTCTATGGGACAAAGACACCAAGAAAAAACTGGATAAAGACCGTTTCCGTCAAGGTTTAGGCGGCGTGGTTGAAGCCTATGAAGAAGTGGCTGGCCGTTTAGGTATCAACCTGGACAACATCTAATCTGGAAATGCGCAGATTCGAAAAAACCGAGCTTTTTAGCTCGGTTTTTTTATTTCCGGTTTTTAATCGGAAAAATAAATTTTTATTATTAAAATGATCGTTTTTACATCAAAAACTATCTGTATTAATATTATCTCATACCAGGCAAATCAGTGAATTGATGCACTTAGCTCCATATTTGCCGACCAGATTTTTCCTCTACCCTCTAGGATGTTATCTCCCTCAAAAAACATCCTACTTTCAGCCCAATTCACCTTGAATTGGGCTTTTTTTACTCTGTTCAATTAGTTGAGATACCCAGCTTTATTGCTACTGTTGTTGCTGTTGCCAACGGCGTTGCTGTAAACGCTCCCCTTCAACTTCACGTTTATTACGTGCTGATTCATACAGTTTGGTATTTTTCAATTCTGGCGGCATATATTCTTGCAGCACAAAATGCTCAGGATAATTATGCGGATACAGATAATCCACGCCATAGCCCTGTTCTTTCATCAGTTTGGTCGGTGCATTCCTTAAGTGCAAAGGCACTGGCAGATTTGAGGTTTTATCTGCGAGTTCCATCGCCTTGTTAATCGCCAGATAGGTACTATTACTTTTGGCACTGGTCGCTAGATAAACCGCACATTGTCCCAAAATGATCCTGCATTCCGGCATGCCTACGGCTTGCACAGAACGGAAACATTCACCAGCCAATAGCAAAGCATTTGGATTGGAGTTGCCGATATCTTCGGATGCGGCAATCAACATGCGCCGTGCAATGAATACCGGATCTTCACCGCCTTTGAGCATGCGTGCCATCCAGTACAGGGCCGCATCTGGGTCACTGCCGCGAATTGATTTAATAAAGGCCGAAACTAAATCATAGTGCTGCTCACCAGACTTGTCATAGCGGGCAATATTTTGCTGTGCCACTTTCACCACCACCGCATTGGTAATGATATTTTCCATATCCGCTTCAAAGGTACTGGCAATCAGATCCAGTAAATTCAGCGCCTTGCGGGCATCTCCTGCCGCGAACTGGATCAGGGCATCAAATTCTTCAATCAGGATATGTCTTTCCTGTAAGAAAGAGTCATTTTGCAAGGCTTGCGTCAACAAAGTCTGAATCGATTCAGCACTCAATACATTCAGGCTATACACCTGACAACGTGATAACAAAGCACTATTCACTTCGAAAGACGGGTTTTCGGTGGTGGCGCCAATCAGGGTAATTTTGCCTTTCTCGACCGCATTTAATAATGCATCCTGCTGGGATTTATTAAAACGGTGAATTTCGTCAATAAACACCACTGGCGTCAGCAAATCGCCACCTTCGGCAATGATTTCACGTAGCTCTTTCACGCCGGTATTCAGGGCAGACAGACTGATAAAAGGCCGGTCTACCGCTTGAGCCAATAATAAGGCAATGGTAGTTTTGCCGACCCCGGGAGGTCCCCAAAAAATGATCGAAGGCAGATGCCCCTGATCAATCATCTGGCGTAAGGGCGCATGTTCTCCCAGCAAATGTTCCTGCCCGATAATCTGTGTAAGGTCGCGTGGCCGTAAGCGTTCTGGAAGCGGGATATGACTATCTGACATGTTATTATTGGCTCAAACTAAATTCTGATCTCATTCTAACATCAGCAGTTTTGATTCCAAGAATGCAAACATCAAGCATAAAAAATTAATTTATGTAGATATCCTCTATTTTTTTAATTCTGAATGAATTAATCTCTATAAAAGCGAATAATTTGAACATGATTAATTGTGAATTAATTACAGTGTAATTTTCATATTGTTTATTCTAATTAAAAGAAACTTATCTCGCCCCTTGGGCACTTTTGGGTTGTAGTGGTGAATGCATGAAGCATGATAAATTTGAACAGGGAGCTGTGAGTCGGTCTAAGCCACTGACGTCATCATCACTGATTGCACCCCACGTTCACTTGTCTGAATCGGTTTTGTTAAAAAATCTGATCGATGCCTTACCGCAACCCTTGTGGGTCAGCAACAAAAAACATCTGCAATATTTTAACGATGCCTTGACTGATTATCTTGGCGTGAACCTGAATGAACAGGGTCATCCGCAATGGCAGAGCTTTATTCATGCAGAAGACTTGCAGCTGTTTTTAGCGCAGTGGCATGCTGCGCTGGATCAGCATCAGAACTTTGAAACCCAGTGCCGGATTAAACGCAGTGATACCCATTATCGCATGTGTACCCTAGCGGTAAAATTTCATCATGAACCTGAACATTTGCTGCAATGGGCCGTTTCCCTGACTGATGTGCATGATTATTTTGAAATCCAACAGCAACTTTCTCAGATTGTTTCAACCCAGGAAAACATGTTGGATGCCAGCGCAGACTGCATCAACATTATCAGTCCTGAAGGCGAGATTCAGCATAGCAACCAAGCTGGCTGTCTCGCACAAGCAAATGAGACCGCAGAACAAGATCAGGACCGTTCATTGTGCTGGTTAAATCGCTTAAGCCCTGAAGCCCGAAAATCCGGGCAACGTGCTTTGAAACAGGCAGCCCAAGGCTTAAACAGCCGTTTCTCCAGCAAAATCCAGATCAAAGATCAACCGATCCAATATTGGGATCATCTGCTCACCCCGATTCTGGATCAGCAGAATATTACTCAAAATATCCTCTGTGTATCACGTAATATCAGTCAGCAAAAAATTGCAGAAACGCGTTTAAAAGAAGTAATTAAACGGGATGAACTCACCGGCCTGTATAATCGTAGTACCTTCTATAAAACCTTTAAGCAGGTGCTTTTAAAGGCCAAACAACAGCAGACCATGGCGGGTTTACTGCTGATTGATCTGGACTATTTCCGGCATATTAATGACACCTTGGGCCATATTGCCGGCGATCATCTGCTACATGTCTTGGGCAAACGTTTCCAGACCTGCTTCGGGCCAAATACCATCATCGCCCGTTTGGGTGGCGATGAATTTGCCGTACTGGTCAAAAATCTGGAAAGTGAAGAGCAGCTGCTGGCAACGGCGCAAATGGCCTATGCCCAGCTGGATCAGCCCATCAATTATGTCGGCAATAGCATCAGCAGTGCCATGAGTATTGGCTGTGCCATCTATCCACGTGATGCATTGAATACCTCTAATCTGCTGAAATGTGCTGATATCGCCTTAAATGACCTGAAAAATAGTGGTCGTGGTGGCATCCGCATGTTTAATCAGGAAATGTGTGGGTCACTGGAAAATATAACCAAGCAGCTGACTCTGGCTCGCAAGATTATTCTGGCCGATCAGATCATTCCCTATTACCAACCTAAAGTACGTCTTTCTGATGGTGCAGTGATTGGTTTCGAAGCACTATTACGCTGGCAAGATCAGAATCAGAACATTCAGTTACCTTCCGAAATTTTTGCTGCCTTTCAGGACTATGAGCTGGCCTCACGCATCAGTGAGACCATGCAACTGAAAGTCTTTGCAGATATGAGTCGCTGGCAGGCACAAGGTCTGGATCTGTTACCGATTTCCATCAATGCTGCACCGGTCGAATTCCTGCGCGATGACTATGCCGAAAAACTGTTGGCACGCCTGTCCAATTTCGATATTCCGGCCCACAAAGTTGAACTGGAAATTACCGAACAGAGCCTGTCCGAGCATGGTGCCAATTATGTGGTTCGCGCCCTCAACCTGCTGAAACAGGCTGGAATCCAGATTTCGCTGGATGATTTCGGCACTGGACATTCTTCGCTGACTCGCTTGCAGGACTATCCGGTCGATTGCATCAAGATTGACCGCAACTTTGTAGAACGCATGAACAGTGACCCGTCTGCCCTGGCTATTGTCAAAGCCATTACTCAGATAGGCTCTAGTATTGCACTGGATGTTCTGGTGGAAGGAATCGAGAATACAGAACAGCTGGATACCCTGATCCATTGTGACTGTCAGATAGGACAAGGATTCTATTTCTATCGCCCGATGGCCGGTGCTTCGGCTCAGGCTCTACTCCATCCAGCAGATCAATAAACGCATCACGCAGGCCGATTTAACGCACCCAACGTACGATATAGTCTTCGATGTCATCTTCATGAATGTCGCTTTCACTCAGGCAGCGCCCTGCTGCCGACTTACGTGCCTGAATCACACTTTCCCGTGAACCGCTGATCAGATAATGCCAGGATGGCAGGCTTTTGCCCTGCTCTACCCGGCGATAGGCACAACTCGAAGGCAACCAGTGAATCGTTTCCAGCTTCTCTGGCGTGAGCTGAATACAGTCCGGCACATATTGCAGGCGATCCGGATAATTGGAACAACGCGCAGTGCTACAATCCAGTAATTTGCAGGCCACTTTGGTATATGCGACTTCCTGAGTATCTTCATCTTCCAGTTTAATCAGACAACATAATCCGCAACCATCACACAAGGCCTCCCACTCGACTTGCGTCAGTTCAGCAAGTGAATAGTTTTTCCAGAATTCGGGACGTAAAGTATCGCTCATGATCGGGCCGGAATATTCAAAAATCAGCTGATTATAACAGCCAGAACCCTGCAGACCTACTGTCTCAAATTTTTATTGTTATCACGTAAACTATTGTTAAATCAGAGACAGTTCATCAACACAACACTAACAGTCGCTGGAATCGTTTATTTCTATACTAAATTTGAAAATAAAAACACATGGAGAATATATATGTTTCGCTGGGCTATTATTTTTGCTGTTATTGCATTAATTGCGAGTCTACTTGGTTTCGGTGGCGTCGCAGGCTTGTCTAAGGATTTTGCGATTATCTTGTTGGTAATTGCGGTGATTCTTGCGATCGTTGGTTTTCTTTCGCGCGGCAAGGTCTAGATTTACGCTAGACCTTTTCAAAGCAAGTGTTAGCTTTCAAAAAAAACAAGAGCCTTCTGGCTCTTGTTTTTTTATGGGTATTTTAATGATCTGTTTTGATCAAAAATACTTCTTTTAAGATGAACTTAGGGCTTTAAATGACGTGGTCTAAAACCTGCCACCAGCAAGGCTGCAACATACGCTACCACACCGACAACACATAAGATCAATACTTCTACCACACGCATCCATTGTGATACATCTGCGTTATACCAACTCAGGGCATAGGCCAGAGCCGCAATCATCACCACATTGGCAAACATGAATTGCAGGAAGATTTTTTTCCAGTGCGAACCAAAACGGAAAATATCACGCTTATGCAGATAATAATAAAGTAAACCGGCATTGACCATCGCTGAACCCGTCGATGCCAGTGCAAGCGCCATATGCTCTGCTTCCCAGTCAATCAGCTTGAAGAAACCGATAAAAATCACGTTCAGAATCGCATTGGCCGCCACAGCCATCAAACCGACACGCACCGGGGTTCTGGTATCCTGCTTTGCATAAAAACCGGGAGCAAAGACTTTAATCAGCATAAAGGCAATCACACCACCGCTCATACATTGCAGCGCCAAAGCCGTCATTTGAGTATCTTCAAAGGTGAACTGGCCACGTTCAAACAGGGCCTGAATGATCGGGGTCGACAGCATAAACAGTGCAACACTGGCGGGTAGGCCTGCCATCACAATAACTTTGGCTGCCCAGTCCATCATGCCACGGAATTTTTCCGGATTTTGCTCGGTATGCCGTGCCGATAACGACGGCAAAATCACGGTACCAATTGCAACACCGATCAGACCCAGCGGCAATTCGGTCATACGCTCGGCACTATACAGCCAGGATACCGAACCATCCTGCATGAATGAAGCCCAAATGGTATTTAACAATAGATTAATTTGCGTGACAGATACACCAAATAATGCCGGTAGCATCAACTTCATGATGCGATCTACGCCTTCATGCTTGAAGTCAATTTTCGGTGGAATCAGCAGGTTTTTACGCCACAATTCAGGAATCTGGATGGCCAGCTGTAAAATACCGGCAATGATCACAGCCCAGCCCAGCGCCATAATCGGCTCGGCCATATAAGGTGTAAGCCAGAGCGCCCCGGCAATCATCGCCACATTCAGCAAGACCGGCGCAAATGCCGGGGTACTAAAAGAGCCATAACTGTTCAGAATACTGCTGGCAAAAGCCGTCAGTGACATGAACAGCAAATAAGGAATGGTCAGGCGGAACATGTCGGTCGCCAGAGCGAATTTTTCAGGATCGCTATGAAAACCGGGCGCATAGATATACATGATCAATGGCGCAGCAATGATCGCGACCATGGTCAACGTGGTCATGACCGTGGCCAGACAGCCAAATACCCGGCTGATCAGGATCTGGACTTCAGTATGCGTGCGACTGGTCTTATATTCGGTCAGTACCGGAATAAACGCCTGTGAAAATGCGCCTTCGGCAAATAAACGCCTGAAAAAGTTTGGAATACGAAATGCGACTACGAAGGTATCGAAGTCTTTACCAGCACCAAAGACATTCAGTAAAACAATGTCTCGAACCAATCCCAGTACGCGTGACAACATGGTCATCGCACTGACAATGACGGTCGAACGCCAAAGCGCCATCCTATTCACCTAATGTATAAATTTGTGGCTATTGTAATGAAACTTTTATCAGAAGTTCATTGCTTAATTTCATCGCTCAAGCGAGCTTGAGGTGTTTTTATAATGCTGTAGCTGTGTACGAAAATCAGCCCAGTTAAAATATGGTCCCGGATCGGTCTTGCGGCCCGGTGCAATATCCGAATGTCCGGCAATATGCTGCTGAATTTTAGGATAATAATCTTGCAAACAGGCAGCCACTTTGACCAGGGCTTCATACTGTGCGGTTGCAAAAGGCAAATCGTCACTGCCTTCCAGCTCGATCCCGATCGAATAATCATTACATTCTTTTTTGCCCAAATAGGTCGAGCGGCCGGCATGCCAGGCACGGTCATTGAAATTAACAAATTGCAGTACTTCTCCCGTTCTTAAAATTAGCAGATGGGTCGACACCTGCATCCCTTCAATGGTTTGAAAATAGGGATGTACTGACCAATCCAGCTGGTTCTGAAAAAACTGTTCAATATAACCGCCGCCAAACTGGGAAGGTGGCAGGCTGATATTATGAATCACCAGCAATTGAATCTCGGTCTGTTCTGGCCGCTGATTAAAATTGGGAGACGGGATTTGACGTGCACCGATTAGTTGCCCGTCCTTGACCTGAAACTCAGCTGCCTGTTGCATAAAACCGTTCTCCCCAAAAATAAAATCTGCAAGATCAGCATTGCAGCCGGCTTCATGCTAAAACTTTCAAGGACAAATCTCAATTCATCCCGGCAAACTGGATGAAAAATCGCTCATCTTTTATGTAACGGTGCTAAGATAAGGCGCAATTTTCACGGCTTAAAAAAGATACGGAAATACTCATGCGCATATCTCAAGCTTTGCTAGACCAGTCCATTCAGATCAATATTCAACAGGCACTTTCTGAAGATATCGGTGAAGGCGATATTACCGCCCTGCTGACTCCTGAAGATGAACAGACCACTGCCACCATCATTAGCCGTGAAGACATGGTTTTAGCCGGCCAGCCTTGGGTAAATGCCTTGATTCAGGCCTATGATCCCAGTATTGAAGTGACCTGGCTGAAAAATGATGGTGATCACGTTCAAGCCAATCAAGCCTTTTTAAAACTGGCCGGATCTGCACGTAGCCTACTCACCGTGGAACGTCCTGCGCTAAACTTTGTCCAGACGCTGTCTGCGGTTGCGACTAAAACTGCCCACTATGTCAAAGAGCTACAAGGTTTAAACACCAAATTGTTAGATACTCGTAAAACGCTTCCGGGCCTACGTATTGCACAAAAATATGCCGTAGCCATTGGTGGTGGTCAGAACCATCGTCTGGGCCTGTTCGATGCATTTTTGATTAAAGAAAATCATATTATGGCAGCGGGTGGCATTGCTCAGGCGATTGCCAAAGCCCATCAGATTGCGCCGGGCAAGCCTGTCGAAGTTGAAGTTGAAACCTGGGATGAACTAAATCAGGCACTCGAAGCCCATGCGGATATCGTGATGCTGGATAATTTCACTCAGCAGCAAATGATCAATGCAGTGCAACATGTAGCTGGTCGCTGCAAACTGGAAGCCTCTGGTAATATCACGATTGATAATTTACGTGAAGTCGCGAGTACCGGCGTAGATTATATTTCCATGGGTGTGCTGACCAAAGATGTCAAAGCCATTGATCTGTCGATGCGTTTCAATGCTTAAGCCTAAATGGGATAGATGACCGTAGAGGGTGCGAAGCACCCTTTTTTTATTTTTAGAAATTTTTTTTGCGCATATTTTGCTCAATTTTCTATTTTAGACCTTAATCATCGTCGTCGTCCCGATTACCTCGACGATCGCGGTCATCATCGTCACCATCACGGTCGTTATATCTTCCGTTATCCTCATCACGATCCTGATTTAATACTGAACGCTCGTCATTTTCACGATTATTACCCCAGTCACAGGCAGTTAATCCAAACACGCCCAGCAATGAAATTGCACAAAGCCACTGTTTCATGCCGCATTCCTCATTGTGATCTCGCCTGATCCAATATCGATGCAAAACCGGTTCAGATATAGCCGATTCATGTCGGATTTTTGTGATGAAGCTTTGTGATGCAGTTTTTTCATACAGCAATTGCTGAAATTTCAGGCATAAAAAAACACATCCGGAGATGCGTTTCTCAGCATGGGATGGATTACCAGCCTAAAGCTTCTTGCTGTTTTTTCACCAGTTCCTGAATGCCTTTCTCGGCCATTTCCAGCAAGGCATTCGATTGTGCGCGGGTAAATGGCTTATCTTCTGCAGTGCCTTGAATTTCAATAAATTCACCGGCCTGAGTCATCACCACGTTCAAATCGGTTTGACAGTTTGAATCTTCTTCATAGCAAAGATCCAGTAATACTTCATCTTTGAAAATACCCACAGAAACCGCAGCCACCAAACCTTTTAATGGATCATGTTTGATTTTCTTTCTTTCCAGCAAGACGTTCATGGCATCGACCAAAGCCACCGCAGCACCAGTAATCGCTGCAGTACGGGTGCCGCCATCAGCCTGAATTACGTCACAGTCGATAGTAATGGTATTTTCACCCAGCTTTTTCAGATCGACCATTGAGCGCAAGCTACGACCAATCAGACGCTGAATTTCCTGAGTACGGCCACTCTGTTTGCCACGTGCCGCTTCACGGTCACTACGGGTATGAGTTGAACGTGGCAACATGCCATATTCAGCAGTCACCCAGCCTTGGCCCTGACCTTTGAGGAAACGCGGTACAGAACTATCCACACTGGCAGTACAGAGTACTTTGGTATGACCAAATTCAACCAATACAGAGCCTTCCGCATAACGTGTATAGTTACGGGTAATTTTCACTTCACGTAATTGATCTAATGCTCGCTGGTCGATACGCATAATAAGTCCTGTATGGGTTCAAAATAATTGCGGCTCAGTATAGCAGAAGCCTTTGCCAAGATTAGGCAGCCTGGTGATTCATTTACAAAATCAATGCATCAGCTCGCTACGAGATGTCAAAATTCTGCCGATCTGTGGCACTACGATTTGATTTAATTTTTGCTAGACTAAAACTCCCTATGAGGGAAGCCAGTGACAGGAAACCCATTTATGTCCTTACGTGAAGATCGCAAGCAGCAAAGTCATCAGGCACTACTCGATGCGACACTAGCATTCAGCAGTCAGGGCCGCGCTTTCAGCACGATCAGCCTACGTGAAGTCGCGAATGCAGTCGGAGTAGTACCGACGGCGTTCTATCGGCACTTTCAGGATATGAACCAGTTGGGTCTGGAATTGCTGGATCAGGTTGCGATTCATATCAAGGGCGTACTCAATCAGCTGGGGCAGGCTTATCTGTATCAGCCGAATACCCGAACCCACACCGGGCTTGAGCTCTTCTTTCAGGCCGTCGAATATCATCCTGAACCCTGGATTTTTTTTGTGGCAGAACGTTGGGGCGGTTCGGACGTGTTACGTGTCGGCATTGAACGGGAAATTCATTTTCTGGCTGAAGATGTCATGCATGAACTGGCCAAGATGCAATCGACCCGACATATTCAGGCACCACAGGACTTGCAGGCTCTGGCACAGATGCTGATTGAGCTGTCTCTGAACTGGGCCATGGGCTGGATTCATCTGCAGCATCAAGCTGATCCAGAGCTGCGCCGCGCCCAATCCACTGCCTTTAAAACCCAAAGTGTGCTACAGATGCAACTCTTGCTGCGTGGCATTTTGCACTGGTACCGGCGACCTGCCGAAACAGTTGAAACCGCAAGCCCTGTGCTCAATGAAGCGGTCATTCCTCCAGTCTAAATAAAAAAAAACCTGCATCATGATGCAGGTTTTTTTACTGATCGTCAGTTCAGACTTATTTGGCTTTACGCTCTTTTTCGATCAGGTAATTCACCACCTGAATGACTTTGGCATCATTACCCTGCACAATATATTTACCATTCACGGTCACTGCGGGAACACCACTTAACTGATACTGAGCAGCCAGATTTTTGGCTTGGGCAATTTTCGAAGTGATCGGGAAAGATTTATAAGTGCTGTTAAATTTTGCTTCAGAAATACCATAGCGGGTATAGAACTTAGCCAGTTGTGCCTGTTCTAAAATTGGACGTTGCTTGTCATGAATATCATGGAATAATTGTAAATGTGCTTTTTGACGCACACCCAATGCTTCAGACACATAATAAGCACGTGCTGCCTGTTCCCAGAGTGGATTCATTGCAGCCGGCGTACGTACAAAACGTACATCTTTTGGTAATTTTTTCAACCAGCCCTGCATATGTGGTTCAAGCGCGAAACAGTGACCACAGCCGTACCAGAAGAATTCACGTACCTCAATTCTGCCCGGCTTTTCGACTTTGACTGGTTTTGCAACCACCTGATAGTCCTGACCTGCCACAAAATTGGCCATAGCATTGCCTGAAAAGGCCAAAACAGATGCGGCAACAGCGCCTAAAAGGAATTTTTTCATTCGGATTATCGTCCTCTAAATCATTATGCTTAGTTTATGTGTTCACTATAAATCAATTATGCCGGTTTCGTTTTCATTCTGTGAACTTTTTTGCTGCTTTTATCGCTTTTTCTGCCAGAATCGCTACACTAAACCATCGGACTGATTTTCAAGGTTTTAAATCAGTTTCTCTGGCCATTCGGCACATACATATTTTTAGCTAATCACGACTGATTGAGGTGACACCGATGTCGCAATTGAATGTTGATCCACAAGAAATTGCCAAGTTTGAAGCATTTGCAGCTATATGGTGGGATCAGCATTCCGAGTTCCGCCCCTTGCACATGATTAATCCACTGCGTTTAAACTGGATTGATGAACATGCCGGAGGCTTAAGCGGCAAAAAAGTGTTGGATGTCGGCTGTGGCGGTGGCATTCTGGCCGAAAGCATGGCGCGACGTGGTGCCAATGTGCTCGGAATTGATATGGGCGCAGCCCCTTTAAATGTGGCACGCATCCATGCTGAACAGGAAGGCGTAAGCAATATTGAATATCGTCAGGTGCCGGTCGAGCAACTGGCAGAGGAACAGGCTGGCCAATATGACATCGTGACCTGCATGGAAATGCTAGAGCATGTGCCAGATCCGGCATCGATTATTCAGGCCTGTCATAAACTGGTCAAGCCAGGTGGTCATGTATTCTTCTCGACCATTAACCGTAATCCAAAGTCCTATTTATTTGCCATTATTGGGGCAGAATATGTCTTGCGCATGCTGGCCAAAGGCACCCACGATTACAGCAAATTTATCAAGCCGTCCGAACTGGCACATGACATTCGCAACTCGGGTTTAAAGCTTAAAGACATGACCGGTCTGCACTATAATCCGCTGACCAAGCGTTATTGGCTGGCACCGAATGTTGATGTGAACTATATGGTCTATACCGTGAAAGATAGCGCAGCAGAGACCACAGCATGAAAGCCGTTTTATTTGACCTCGATGGTACCCTGATTGATACCGCTGCCGATTTTATCCGGATTATCCAGCAGATGTGCCATGAAGAAGGCCGCCCACTGGTTGCACCCGAGCTGATTCGTACCCAGGTCTCCGAAGGCGCTCGCGCTATGGTGAAACTGGTTTATCCGGAACTGCAACTAGAAGATCCGGTCTTTCTGCAACACCGTCAGCGCTTTCTGGACATGTACGGCGCAGATATTGCGGTCGATACCGATCTGTTTGACGGCATGTATCCTTTGTTGGAACAGCTAGAGGAAAATGACATTCCTTGGGGCATTGTGACCAATAAACCGCGCTGGCTCAGTGAGGCTTTACTGCAAGCACTGAACTTGAGTGAACGCTGTGCGGTGTTGGTATGTCCAGAAGATGTCACTCGGACCAAACCTGATCCTGAACCAATGTATCTGGCAGCCCAGCAACTGAATCTTGCCGCGGAAGACTGTATCTATGTCGGAGATCATCCACGAGATATTGATGCCGGCCGTCATGCCCAGATGCTGACCATTCTGGCTGCTTATGGTTATTTGCCATTGCAATACAAAGACGATTTAAACGCCTGGCAGGCCGACCATATCGTGCATACTGTGCCAGAATTACATCAATTGATTCAGACACTAGTACTGAAGCAGCATACTGCGGTATCTTGAACGCTTAACACTAAATAATAAGAAGTGAGGAGGTAGATAATGAAATATTCAGCATATCAACCTCGCCCCGATCTGCTCAAGGATCGTATCATCCTAATCACAGGTGCGGGCGATGGCATTGGACGTGCAGCAGCAATCAGTTATGCCTTGCATGGCGCAACTGTGGTGCTGCATGGGCGTACCTTAAACAAGCTCGAAGTCATTTATGATGAAATTGAAAGTTTGGGTGCGCCGCAACCTGCCATCTTGCCGCTACAACTATCGAGTGCGTCAGAACGTGATTATGAGCTTTTGCTCGATACGCTAGACCGTCAGTTTGGTCGTCTGGACGGCATTCTGCACAATGCCGGCATTTTAGGCGAACGGGTTCCCTTGGCGGATTATCCGGTCAATGTCTGGGATGATGTGATGGCGGTCAATCTGCGTGCACCCTTTGTCATGACCCAAGCGCTGTTACCGTTATTATCCAAATCCGAACATGCTTCTGTGGTTTTTGCCAGCTCAGGTGTAGGCCGCGAAGCCCGCGAACGCTGGGGTGCCTATTCGGTTTCTAAAATTGCTATTGAAGCGGTAAGCCAGTTATTTGCCAAAGAGCAGGTACATCCAAATATCCGTTATAACTGCATCAATCCCGGAGCAACGCGGACTGCCATGCGCGCCAAGGCCTATCCGAATGAAGATCCGAAAACCCTGCCTACCCCCGATTCAATCATGCCGGCTTATCTATATTTGATGGGTAACGACAGTCTGCATATGAATGGCCAGAGTATTGATGCACAGGATTAAGTAATTCTGTCTGTCATTCAGGGAGCAATCGCTCCCTTTTTATTTCATTTTTAGTCATATTCAGCGCATAAATCTTAAGTAAGTTCACCCCGCTCGCATTGAGTTTCATTAAAATAACAGCATACTAAGCCCCACTATATTTCACTCGAGTGCATCATGACTGAATTAAACAATATTACGGTGACCCATTTAGACGATGGCATGGTGTCGCTGCTGATTGATCAACAGCCTATTTCAGAGAAATACGGCACCAAGTTTGAAGCCAGTATCGTGGATGACATCAAAGCACTCGAAAATGCTCAGAAACTCAAATTGTTCGAGCAATTTGTATTTTCACATCAGGATCTGAATTTTGAACATGCCTATTATTATGTGACTGGCATTGAAAAATTAGACGACAGTTATCGTCTGGCCAAGCATTTTGTTTATCGCATTAAAATTGAAGGTCAGCCAGAAATCGAACATGTCATCAGCAATCAGGGCAAAGCCATGACGGCCGAGGATGTACGTGCCTTTATTCAGGCGCATGTGCAGAAATCACTCAACGATTATACTGACCTGAACTACGCTTATTAAAAGTCGGGTCATTGAATAATCTTGGGCACTTTTCGATAAAGTGCCCTTTTTTTCTTAAAATCCTGCAAAAAATAACAATAAATCGGATTTACATATTAAATATATAAAATTATACGGTTTTCCAAATTAAACTGATTGGACTATGCTTTCTTGAATCACAGATAGATCAAATCAGGAGCGCAGCATGGCTGACCAAAAACGTAAAATTGAAACAATTCACCGGATTGAACAGTTGCAGTTATCTGAAGCATTGATTGTGGCACTCGATGACGCCCTACAAGCTGAATCCGTGGCTGACGCGATTCAGTCCTTACAAGGTTTGGCAGAACAATGGAATTAATCTCGAACTAAACTGGCAAAATTCTTTGCCGTTTCAGTAAATCATGAACTTTTTTCTTGCTGATTCAATGCTGTTTTTTTGAGCTAAGTCATCGATTTTCGCTTGCATATTGGCCCTTGCTTTGATGAGATAAGGACATAGCTCGGTAGGCTACTTTATAGAAGTGATGCCGTCGCATATAGTCATGTAAAAACATGACATCATCATAATATCTCTGCATTTGTTATAAAAATTGTGCCTGTTCTTCACAGTTTCTCTGCAATTTTTCCGTACATTAGGTGCTGTAGAAGATGAACAATTTAATGAGGGTTCAACATGAAAAAGGTTTTGGTGGCACTGGCAATTTCTTGCAGTACATTCATGCTGAGCAATGTCGTCATCGCTGCCCCTCATTTCAATGATGAATCCCGTATGGATTCACGTCATGGTCATGACAAGAAGAAAGCCCGTGAGTTCCGAGAGGAAGATCAGCAGGATAACCGCCGTATGCGTGAAGAACGCGGGGTGAAACGCCTGCAACAGTTACGCTGGCAGCCGGGTTATGTGATGCCGCAGCATTATCGTGGCAATGGCTATAAAGTTGAATATAAAGACCATCGCCTGCCTCGACCTGACCGCAAGCAGCAATGGTACAAAGTCAATAATGACTACATTCTGGTGGATTCTGAAAACAACAGCATTATCCGCATCGTGGGTGACTAGTTCATAAGTGCATTCAAATTCAATCTTCTTTAAGGCCCAACGATGTTTGGGCTTTTTTATTTCACTGGCTGAAAATTTTTAACTCAAAATCTCGCTGCTTTTCCAGTTTTTAGACTGCGTGATTCATCTACTAAATTTCTTCATAAATTTAACAATTTAACTAAATAGCCCCCACGCTTTCTATGTACTTGTTCGCTAATTTAGTCTCATCGAAATTAGATATACATCTTAAGGTGAGAGCCATGAAAAAAGTCTTAACTACAATCGCGTTATCTCTAAGTGCTTTGTTAGCTACTTCTGCAATGGCAGCACCACAGTATGACTCGCGTTATGACCATAATCCGCATAAACCGGCGCCACACTGGAATGCTAAAGATAGCAAGAAATGGAATGACGACCGTCGCTGGAATGATGACCGCCGTCATAACAACCGTATGGTCAATCCAAGCCGTGACTGGCGCGTAGGACAAACTTTACCTCGCCAATATGACAACAACCGTTTTGAAGTAAGTGATCGCGAAGCACGCCGTTTGCCAAATACCGGTCGTTTCCAGCAATGGTACAAGGTCAACAATGACTACGTTCTGGTGAATGAGCGTACCAACAAAATTGTACGAATCATTAACTAAGCTTTCTCCATTACTGCTCGTCTTGCAGACACCTGAAGTCCCCTTCAGGTGTTTTTTTATATCTGCACTTCCACTTGCATTTTTTTTCATTAGAATCAAAGCTGGATCTTCAATCATTGAAATGGGCACAGCATGACTTCAGCAGAAACGTCACAAAGCACAACTTTGCAATATGTGCACTGGTTTCGCCATTCTGCGCCTTATATCAATGCGCACCGCAATAAAACCTTTGTAATCATGTTTGATGGCGAAGCCGTCTTAAATGATAACTTTCAGCATATTATTCACGATATTGCTTTATTACATTCTTTAGGCATTCGGCTGATTCTGGTACATGGTGCACGTCCGCAAATTAACCAGAATCTGGCTCAAAGCCAGATTACGACGCCTTTTTACCAGCAGCGTCGGGTCACCACACGTGAATCTTTAAGCTGCGTGATGAATGCCGTCGGTTCGATCCGCCTACAAATTGAAGCACTGCTGTCTATGGGACTGGCCAATTCGCCGATGTATGGCGCCCGGATTGATACCGTTTCAGGGAATTTTGTCACCGCCAAGCCGTATGGCATCCGCGATGGTATCGATTTTCAGTTGACTGGTGAAGTGCGCGCGGTTGATACCGATGCGATTCAGCGCCATCTGGACAGTCATAATATTGTGGTGCTTGGCCCGACCGGTTATTCCACTACGGGTGAAGTCTTTAATCTGCTGGCTGAAGAAGTTGCTACCAAAACTGCGATTCGCCTCAAGGCAGATAAACTGATTTTTCTCGGTAATCAGCATGGCCTGATGGACAGTAACGGCCAGCTCAAACGTGAAGTGACACCGCAACAGCTGGATGATTTTATTCCAGTCGAGCAAGATGCACTGGAAAGAGGATTACAGCTAAAAGCCGCACAGGAAGCCTCCATGAACGGCGTACATCGAGTGCATCTGATTTCTTATGCCTATGATGGTGCCCTGCTGGAAGAGCTGTTCACCCGTGATGGTTCCGGCACTCTGGTCACCGATGCACATTATGAAGAAGTACGGATGGCCGACATTCAGGATGTTGGCGGCCTGATCGGTTTGCTGCGTCCATTGGAAGAAGAAGGTATTCTGGTCTATCGTTCGCGTGAACGTCTGGAAAATGAAATCAACCAGTTTGCTGTGATCGAACGGGACGGAATGATTCTGGCCTGTGCGGCCCTCTACCCGATTCCGACCACGGGTGATGAATTGCGTTCTGCAGAAATTGCCTGTGTTGCGGTACATCCAAGTTATCGCAAGTCTAATCGGGGTAGCCAGATCCTGCATTATCTTGAAGAAAAAGCCAAAAGCATGCAGATTCAGCAGCTGTTTATTTTAACCACCCGTACCGCGCACTGGTTTCTGGAACAAGGCTTTGAACCGGCTTCAGTCGATGACCTGCCGGATGCCCGTCAGGCATTTTACAATTATCAACGTAATTCAATTGTTTGCAAAAAGTCACTTTAAAGTGGCTTTTTCTTTCAGTGCTTTAGCTTAATTTTAGATAAAGATATCTGGCAATCTCGATTTAAATTTTAAAATTCTATTACTGGTTTTTAGCTAAACATATCAACAGATCAGATTTAAAAAAATAACTATAAATTTCATAAGTTTGATTAATTTAATTATTAAATCTTCATTTTTATATAAATCACTTTTCTGCATAAGTTTTGCGCTTTTTCATTTATCTTTTTTCTTCATTAGAAATTCCTGAATAGTTATTTTTTTAGAAAAACAAAAACGATTAGCGTGTGTCTAAGTTTTCATTCACTAGTTTGTCATTTTCGGGAGTTTTGATTCATGCGCCAATCTCATGTTCAGTTTTTAACAAAGACTGCAGTACTTGGTACTGCGATGGCGGGTGTCATGATGCTTTCAGGCTGCTCGAAAAAAGAAGAGACCATCACCCTGAATATCGGTTTCCAAAAATACGGCGTATTACCAATTTTAAAAGAACGTGGCACGCTGGAAACCACCCTAAAACAGCAAGGGATCAATGTGAAATGGGTAGAATTTCCGGCTGGCCCGCAATTGCTTGAGGGCCTGAATGTTGGCAGCGTCTCTTTTGGTGAAGCCGGTGAAGCACCGCCAATTTTTGCCCAGGCGGCCAACTCAAATCTGGTCTATGTGGCCAATCAGCCGCAAGCGCCTAAGGCAGAAGCCTTAATTGTACCGAAAGATTCGCCGATTCAGTCTATTCAAGATCTGAAAGGCAAACGGGTAGCCCTGAACAAAGGTTCAAACGTGCATTACTTACTATTAAAAGTTCTGGAAGCCAACCAGCTTGGCCTTGATGATATCGAAGTGATCTATTTACCACCTTCCGATGCACGTGCTGCATTTGAACGTGGTGCAGTTGATGCCTGGGTCATCTGGGATCCGTTCTTTGCAGCTGCTGAACATCAGATTGGTGCGCGTGTCATTGCCAGCGGTGAAAATGTGGTGAGCAACCACCAATTCTATCTGGCAGATCGCAAGTTCGCAGAAAGCCATCCTCAGGTGATACAGGCGGTTGTCAATGAACTGAATCTGACCACGGACTGGGTGGCAAAAAATCAGGACGCTGCCGCTCAGCTCCTGCAAAAACCGACAGGTCTGGCCGTCGATGTCTTGAAAACCTCTATTTCACGCATGGGCTTTGGCGTTAAACCTCTCAGCACTGACGTGATTCAAAAACAGCAACAAGTCGCCGATGCATTTTATGCGCAGCAGCTGATTCCACAAAAGCTGAATATTGATGCAGCAATTATTAAATAACAGCAGAATAATTCGAGAATAAAGATGAGTCATATAAAAACAGTTTCTTATATCAGCTTAGCGCTATTGAGCTTTAGTCTGACTGGCTGCCAGAAACAGGAACCACAGCAAACGGCTGCCGCAGAAACCACGTCAGCGCAACAAGTTAAAACCATTGCGATTGGCTTTCAGAAATCAGCCTTAAATCTGCTGGTGGCACGTGATGAAAAGCTATTAGAACAACAATTTCCCAATGCCAAAATTGAATGGAAAGAGTTTCCGGCAGGCCCACAAATGCTGGAAGCACTGGCAGTCGGGGCAGTGGATTATGGCTATGTGGGAAATACTCCGCCTATTTTTGCACAGGCGGCAGACAAAGCCCTGAGCTACGTGGCCTTTGAAAAAGTGGCGGGAAATTCTTTGGCCGTGGTCGTGCCGAAAGACAGTGCCATTCAAAATATTCAACAATTGAAAGGAAAACGGATCGCGGTGCAGAAAGGTTCAAGTGCCCATGAACTTCTGGCCAAAACCCTGGAAAAAGCCGGATTAAGCTGGTCAGAGATTCAAGCCGTCTGGCTTCCCCCTGCGGATGCACGTGCTGCTTTTGACAAAAAAGCCATTGATGCCTGGGCAATCTGGGATCCCTTCCTGGGTGCAGCCGAGTTCGACAGCAAGGTTAAGGTGCTGATTGAATCTAGTAACTTTCCACAAACCTACTCCTTTTATATCGGCAATCCCGAATTTATTCAGAAGCATCCGGATAGCCCCGGGAAGTTTATCCAGGCTTTAAATGCATCTGACCAGTGGATTCTTAAAAACCAGGCTGTAGCTCTAGATATTTATCAGAAAAGTACCGGTCTGAAACCAGAAGTGGCAAAGATTGCATTTGAGCGTCGTCTTAAACCTTCGCCGGTACAACCATTAACGACGGAAGTGATCAAAGCCCAACAGAATATTGCCGATCTCTTCCAGCAGGTTCAACTGATTCCCAAAACCATCAGCGTCCAGCAACAGATCTGGTCGCCAGCAGCCACACATTGATGAACAAACAAGATGATTTAATTTAAGGAATATCACATGAAAATTTTCTGGTTTATCCCCACTCATGGCGACAGCCGTTACTTAGGCACCAGCAAGGGCGCACGTGTTGTAGATCATGCCTACATGAAGCAGATTGCCGTTGCCGTGGATAATCTTGGTTATGAAGGTGTCCTGATTCCGACTGGCCGTTCTTGTGAAGATCCATGGTTAACTGCAGCCAGCCTGATTGATGCGACCAAAAAATTAAAATTCCTGGTGGCATTGCGTCCAGGCGTGACCACGCCGGCACTGGCTGCACGTATGGCCGCGACCTTTGACCGCTTGTCTAATGGCCGAGTACTGCTGAATCTGGTGACTGGCGGTGACGAGCAGGAGCTAAAAGGTGATGGCGTCTATGAAGATCACACAACCCGTTATAAAACGGCGACCGAATACACCACCATCTGGCGTGAAATTTTAAAACGCTCACATACCGGTGAAAGCTTTAGTTTCCATGGCGAACGCTTAAGTGTCGATGATGCAAAATTGCTGTATCCACCCATTCAGCAGCCGCATCCGCCTTTATGGTTTGGTGGCTCATCGGATGATGCCATTGAGCTGGCCACGGATCAGGTCGATACTTACTTGACCTGGGGCGAGCCACCGGCAGCAGTCAAAGAAAAAATTGCAGTGGTAAAAGCCAAGGCTGCAGCTAAAGGTCGTGAACTGAATTACGGGATCCGTTTACACGTGATCGTACGCGAAACCAATGAGCAGGCCTGGGCGGCGGCTGAAGAACTGATTCAATATGTGGATGATGCCACTATCGCTGCAGCCCAAGCCAAGTTCAAATCCATGGACTCGGTCGGTCAGCGCCGTATGGCAGAACTGCACAATGGCGATCGCAGCAAACTCGAAGTTTCTCCGAACCTCTGGGCAGGTGTGGGTCTGGTTCGTGGTGGTACAGGTACGGCACTGGTCGGCGATCCGGAAACTGTCGCTGCACGTATCCAGGAATATGCCGATCTGGGGATCAGCACCTTTATTTTCTCAGGCTATCCACATCTGGAAGAATCCATCCGTTTTGCAGAACTGGTATTCCCTTTACTTCCACTGGAAACCCAGCAAAAACTCACTCAACCAAACTTGACCGGTCCATTTGGTGAAATCGTGGCGAACAACTACACACCGGACGAGAACAAGCAGGCTGAGAAAATTAAGGAGTCTGCTTAATGTCAAAAGTCGTTTCCGTTGAAACCCTGACCCCAAAGCAGGTTTCACGTGGAACAATTCTGGGGCAGCATCTGCTGCCCTGGCTGGTTCCAATTTTCTTGATTGCAGTTTGGCAAATTGCCTCTAGCACAGGCCTGCTGGAAAGCCGGATTCTGCCTGCACCGAGTGCCGTGGTTTTAGCCTTCTGGAGTTTATTGCTCAGCGGTGAACTGTGGACGCATGTGCAAGTCAGTGCAGGACGTGCCATCAGCGGATTATTGGTAGGTGGTGGTTTGGGCCTATTGCTGGGTCTGTTAAATGGTTCATCCAAAACTGCCTCTACCCTGCTCGACACCACCTTGCAGATGATCCGCAATATTCCTGCACTGGCACTCATTCCCCTAGTCATCTTATGGTTCGGGATTGATGAATCTGCCAAATTGTTTCTGGTGGCGATTGGGGTATTTTTCCCGATTTATATCAATACCTATCATGGGATTCGTTCCGTCGATCCGCAATTGATCGAGATGGGCAAAAGCTACGGCTTAACTCGCTGGCAACTGTATAAAGAAATTATTCTGCCGGGTGCGATGCCGTCAATTCTGGTCGGACTGCGTTTTTCTCTAGGTCTGGTCTGGGTATTGTTAATCGTGGCCGAAACCATTTCCGCCCAGTCTGGTATTGGTTATATGACCATGAATGCACGTGAATTTTTGCAAACTGACGTGGTTCTGGTAGGTATTTTATTGTATGCCCTGCTCGGCAAACTGGCCGATGTTCTGGCCGTGGCCTTAGAGCGATTCCTGCTGCGCTGGCATGCCGGCTATCAAAAATAAAGAATAAATGAGGAGCATGTGATGACTGATCTCAGTTTAGGGCGTCATGCCAATGACCCGATTGTGCCACTGGACCAACCTGCGGCAGAGATCAATCCTGCTGCAGTGATCGGTGCCGAAATTATCATTGAACAGCTGCACAAGTTTTACGGTTCGGTCAAGGTTCTGGAAGATCTGGACCTGCATATCCAGCCGGGTGAATTTCTGGCAATTGTTGGTCGCAGCGGTTGTGGTAAAAGTACCTTATTGCGCCTGATTGCCGATCTGGAACAGCAAAGCTACGGCGAAATCAAGTTTAAGTCAGCCCGGCATATTCGCGAAGGCATTACTACCGATGATATCCGGGTGATGTTTCAGGACCCTCGCCTGCTGCCCTGGCGCAGCATCGAACAGAATGTTCAACTCGGTTTACCGAAGGAGCAGCATGCCAAAGCTTCGCAAATGCTGGAAAAGGTCGGACTCAAAGAAAAAGCTGGACTGTGGCCTTCACAGCTTTCTGGAGGACAACGGCAACGTACCGCCTTGGCGAGGGCATTATCGCATCAGCCGCGTATTCTACTGCTGGATGAACCGCTCGGCGCCCTGGATGCCCTGACACGTCTGGAAATGCAGAACCTGATTGAACGTCTCTGGACCGAGCAAGGCTTTACCGCCATTCTGGTCACGCATGATGTCAGTGAAGCAGTGCAATTGGCAGACCGGATTATCTTGCTGGACAAAGGCCATATTGCCAAAGAATTTAAGGTCAATTTGCCACGTCCCCGGCAAAAAAGTGTGGCATTTGCAGAACTGGAACAGCAGGTCTTGCAGGCAGTTTTAGCAACCTAAATACTTAATCCAACCCAAAATCGAGTATGGTTTTGGGTCTTATTCTTATAAAAAATACTTTTATCTCAATAAGAGGTCATTTTTATCAGATTCATTTCAGTATTATTCCTCTCTCCAATTAATGAAGAAAAAAGATGAATAAATGAAGTATTTTCAGAAACTTGAATTTTTCTTGTGGTGTAGATGCATTTAGCCTATTTTAAATATTGATCTAGAGAATAAATCATCATTATTCAAAAAATTAGCCTGTGACTGTGTGCACAAATCTGATGATTTGCCGTACAATTGAGGATTCCCTTTTTCATTGTTTTTTATATTTGCTAATGGAACAAAAAAAGAGTACTCAAAAACGCAATCAGCTGCTAAATGCTGCACTAGACGTATTTTCCCTATATGGTTTTAATGGGGCAAGTCTGGATGAAATCGCACAAATTGCAGAAATGCATAAGTCAAATATTTTCTATTATTATGAAAATAAAGAAGCCCTGTATGTCGAGGTATTAACCACCGTTCTACAAAAATGGTTGGCGCCTTTACAAACCCTTGAAGCTGAACTTGAGCCTGAAGAAGCGATCACCAATTATTTGATGCAAAAAATTGAAGTGTCGCGTACCCAGCCTAAAGCATCCCGTTTATTTGCTTTGGAGGTGATTCAAGGTGCACCGCATATTCTGGAAATTTTAAAAGGTCCGCTAAAAAAACTGGTCAAGCGTAAAGCCAAAGTGATTTCCAACTGGCAGGAGCAAGGCAAGATTTCTGCAGATATTGATCCTGAGTTACTGATTCTGAATATTTGGGCGATTACCCAGAACTATGCAGACTTTGCGACCCAAATGGAAATGGTCACGGGTAAAACCTTGCGTAACCGCAGCATGCAGCAACGCATTATCCAGCATACGGTACATATGATGTTATATGGCGTGATTCCACGCACGGATAAATAAGCAAGCGCTTCTGATTGGCACACGACCATAGCTGCTATGGTCGCCGAGCAAACTTGACCCTCCTATTTATTTTACCATTTGATATAAATCTAATAATTTTTTCGCACCCAATAACAGATTTTCTTCCCAATCCAGATGCGCAGTCTCATTAGCTCCATCAGTAATGTATTTCACTGCAATCAGCCGAACGCCCAGCTTTTTACAGACTTTGGCCAAGGCATAGCCTTCCATATCGACCAGATTACACGCCACTTTTGAAATACCGGTTTCAAAGCTATCGCCTGTTCCACAAATCCCTTTCGGCAAATGGTCAAAGAAAGAATCCAGCTCAATCGCACCCGGGAAATGCTGATCCATCGGGGTCATGCCGATCTCAAAGCCAAGGGGCGACACATCCATATCACGCTGTACAAATTGCGTGACTTCGACCAGTTCATGCGCATTAAAATGCGAACTTCCCGCGCTGCCCAAATTCAATAAGGTTCTGCAACCGGTGTTCTGAATCACCTCAAAAGCTTTAAAAGCCGCATTGACTTTACCAATCCCGCTGTAATGTACCTGAATGCCTTCTGCTTCAAACAAGCCTTTGGATTCATTGGGTAGAGCCATGATGAGCGCCAAATCGGACATTCGAAATACCTGATATCAAGAAAAACCCTGATATTAGAAAACAAAAGCGGCTGAATGAAAAGCACCAGTGCTCTGATCAGACATGATCAATGTGTACAAAAACAAAACTGCTCAATGCTAAGGAAGATGAATTTTCAAGAAAAATATTGCATAAAAACACAACAGCAAGACGAAAGCGCGAGATTATGGCAATATATAGCCTCTCGATATTTCTAAGCACTTGATTTGCCCATGCAGCTGCTCCGTCTAAATGCTTTAGCCTCTCATTCTGAATTACCCAAAACTGCCGTGACGATCGGTAATTTTGACGGCGTGCATTTAGGCCATCAGGCGATGATCCGTCAGCTGCAACAGGTGGCTGAAGCACAGGGTTTAAAATCTGTAGTGATGATTTTCGAGCCCCAACCACTTGAATACTTTCAAGGTTATGATGCCCCACCGCGTATTTCATCGTTGCGTGAAAAAGTTGAATACCTGACTGAGCTGGGTGTGGACTATATCGCGGTGGCGAAATTTGACCATACTTTCCGCAGCCTGACTGCAGAAGCCTTTGCCGACATTTTAAAAGAAAAACTGAATGCCCGGCATCTGGTCTTAGGCGATGATTTTCACTTTGGTAAAAACCGCCAAGGCAACAGCGAATTCCTGCGCAATTACGGCTTTGAAGTGACCAATTTAAATACCATTGCTCTGGATGGTGAGCGTGTCAGTTCCACCCGGATTCGCCAGACCTTGCAAGCCGGTGATTTAGCCTTGGCCGCACAATTGCTGGGTCGTCCTTATAGCATTACCGGGCGGGTGCAATATGGCGATCAGATTGGTCGAACTATTGATTTTCCCACCATTAATGTACGGCTTAACCGTCATAAGCCCTGCCTGAAGGGAATTTACGGAGTTGAGGTCATTTGCGAAACCCAATCCTTAAAAGACAAAGTAAAAGCCGACTCTGCAACGCAAACAGGCATTGTGGGTTATGACCCGACTGCCCTGTTTGGGGCCGGTCATGTCGGCACACGTCCAGCCATCAAACAAGCACATCCAGAGTGGCGATTAGAAGTACATTTTCCAGATGTTTCTGCTAATCTGTATGGCCTGTTGATGCGGGTGACGTTCTTAAACTATTTACATGGCGAAAAGGACTATCCTTCGCTTGAAGCGCTAAAAGCCGGAATTGATGATGATGTCGAGAAACTGCTTGAGTTTCGTCGAAATCACCCCACATTTCCCTTTTAATATCCCATATTTTTATTGTAAAACGTGTCAGTGACATAACTGATTAGATTGGAAGACGACTTGCATGAGCGATAAGCAAACTCCTGAAAATGCAGTGGACTATAAAGCCACGCTAAACCTCCCAGGTACTGACTTTGCAATGAAAGCAAATTTGGCAGTACGTGAAGCGAAATGGTTAGAAGAGTGGTATGCCGACAACATTTATCAGCAGATTCGTGAATCGCGTATTGGCAAGAAAAAATACGTGCTTCATGACGGCCCTCCTTATGCCAATGGTCAAATTCATTTGGGTCATGCGGTCAACAAAGTACTCAAAGACATCATTATCAAAAGCCGTGTCATGGATGGCTTTGATGCACCGTATGTACCGGGCTGGGACTGTCACGGTTTGCCAATCGAACTCAAAGTCGAAGAAAAAGTCGGTAAAGTCGGCGTAAAAGTGGATGCATCTACCTTCCGTAAAGCCTGCCGTGAATATGCCTACACCCAAGTTGAGCTTCAAAAGAAAGACTTCGTACGTATGGGCGTATTCGGGGATTGGGACAATCCTTACTTAACGATGAACTTCAAACAAGAAGCTGACATCGTACGTTCATTGGGTGCAATCGCGAAAGCAGGTCATATCGAGCCAGGTCTGAAACCAGTCAACTGGTGTTTAGACTGTGGTTCATCACTCGCTGAAGCTGAAGTTGAATACGAAGATAAAAAATCTGACGCAATTGACGTCGGTTTCACGATTGTAGACCTTGCTGATTTATCTGCACGTGTCGGCGTAGAAATCGCTGATCGTACGGATATCGTGATTTGGACAACAACGCCTTGGACCATGCCTGCTAACCAAGCGGTTGCACTCCACGCTGAACTTGAATACCAACTGGTGAAAGCAACTGGTGAAAACAAAGCATCACAAAACTTCATCCTTGCGAAATCATTGGTTGAGTCTGCAACTCAGCGTTATGGCTTTACTGCATTTGAAGTGCTTGCTGAATTCACAGGTGCAAAACTTGAGAATTTAGTTCTTCAACATCCTTTAATTGCTGAGCGCCAAGTGCCAGTGATCTTGGGTGAACACGTCACCGATGCTAGCGGTACAGGTGCTGTACATACTGCACCGGGTCACGGTGTGGACGACTATAAAGTTGGCTTACAGTATAACTTGAAAGTTGAAAACCCAGTCGGTGGTAATGGTGTGTATTTACCAACGTCGCCAATCTTCCCGGGCGAGCACATCTACAAAGCCAATCCAAAAATTATTGCAGCATTAACTGAAGCAACCAAGCTTTGGGCACATGTAGTGATCAAGCATAGCTACCCGCATTGCTGGCGCCATAAAACCCCGATTATCTTCCGTGCGACACCACAATGGTTTATCAGCATGGATGCCAAAGGTCTACGTCAAAATGCACTGAATGCGATTGAAAACGATATAAGCTTTGTACCGGACTGGGGTAAAAACCGTATCCAGGCGATGATTGAAGGTCGTCCGGACTGGTGTATTTCACGTCAACGTACTTGGGGTGTGCCAATTCCGTTCTTCGTACACAAAGACACCAATGAATTGCACCCACGTACGCCTGAACTGATTGAAGAAGTGGCTAAGCTGATCGAGCAAGAAGGCATTGATGGCTGGTATAACCGTGATGCCTCTGAGTTTATCGGTGCGGATGCTGAACAATACAACGCAGTTCGTGACACATTAGATGTCTGGTTTGACTCTGGTACAACGCACTATGCGGTACTGCGTGAACGTGAAGAACTGACTGATCCTGCTGATTTGTACCTTGAAGGTTCAGACCAGCACCGTGGCTGGTTCCAGTCGTCGTTATTGACCTCGATTGCGATTAACGAACGTGCGCCATATAAAGGTCTATTGACTCACGGTTTCGTCGTGGATGAAAAAGGCCGCAAGATGTCCAAGTCGATCGGTAACGTGATCACGCCGCAAGACATCATTAAAGATATGGGTGCGGATGGTTTACGTTTCTGGATCGCCTCTGCGGATTACCGTTATGAAATGACCGCTGGTAAAGAAATCTTTAGCCGTGCCTCTGACGGTTATCGTCGTATCCGTAACACGCTTCGTTTCTTGCTTGCTAACCTGAATGGCTTCAAACCATCAACAGATGCGCTTCCTGTAGATCAATTGATCGCGCTGGATCAATACATTCTGCAACGTGCATCTGAAGTGCAAGAAACCATTAAGAAAGCATACGAAGATATGAACTTCCATATCGTAACGACTGCTCTGACTAATTTCTGTATCAATGACTTGGGTGGTTTCTACTTAGACATCATCAAAGACCGTCAATACACCACGAAAGCGGATTCGCAAGCACGTCATTCTGCACAAACTGCGTTGTATCACTTGGTACAAGCATTCGTGCGTTGGATGTCACCAATCCTGAGCTTCACTGCACAAGAAGCTTGGCCGTTAATTCCTGAGCAATCAGAGAAATACGTGTTCACGGCTGAATGGTATGATATTCCTGTGGCTTCAACTGCAAATGTAGTATCTGAAGCTGAATGGCAAACGCTCATTGCCGTGAAATCTGCAGTAAACAAATTCATTGAAACTGCACGTACCGCGAAAACTGTCGGTTCTAACTTGTCTGCCAAAGTTGAACTTTGGGCAAATGCCGAATTAAAAGCAGTGCTAGATAAGTTAAGTGATGAGCTTCGTTTCGTACTGATCACATCACAAGTGATCGTCAATGAGTTTGATGCAGCACAAGGTGAAGCGTCTGATCTTGAAGGCTTGAATGTGAAAGTTTCAGCAGCTGATGGCGAAAAATGCGTACGTTGCTGGCATGTATTACCAGATGTAAATACACATTCTGCACATCCTGGTCTATGCGGTCGTTGTATCATCAACCTTCCTACAGGCCAAGGCGAAGAGAGAAAATATGCCTAATACCCACACCAAAAAGGGCTTATTCCAGTTCTATCCACATAATTTATGGTGGGTTGGACTGGCCATTCTGGCGATCATTCTGGATCAATGGACCAAATGGATTGCAGTGACAAATCTGAACTATGCAGATCCTGTTCCTGTGCTGCCCTTTTTAAATTGGACACTGCTACATAACTATGGCGCTGCCTTTAGTTTCCTGTCCGATGCCGGTGGTTGGCAACGCTATTTCTTTACTTCACTGGCAGGTTTAGTGTCTGTAATCTTTGTGTTTTGGCTGATGCGCATGCCAAAAGACATGAAAATTTTACCATTGGCGATTGCCCTGATTCTGGGTGGTGCCATCGGTAATTTAATCGACCGGGTCAGCCTCGGCTATGTAGTCGATTTTATTCATGTGTATTACCAGAACAGCCACTTCCCTGCGTTCAATATCGCAGATAGTGCTATTACTGTAGGCACTATTCTGATGCTGATTGATACCTTTTTCTTAGAAAAACATCGAATTCAACGGGCGCAAGCACAACATGACTGATTTTATTCATCCTAACGAAGAAACCCGGGTTGCAGACGGTTCTAAAGTCGAGCTGCACTTTTCTGTCGCAATCGAAAATGGCGTGGAAATTGACAATACCCGTAGCCGTGAAGAACCGGTCAGCCTGGTGATTGGTGATGGCAATTTACTGCCTGGTTTTGAAAAAGCATTGTTTGGTTTACGTGCCGGTGACCGTCGTACGGTGAGCCTGCCGCCAGAAGATGCTTTTGGTCCATGGAATCCAGAAAACATCCAGAAATTTGATACGGTGAAGTTCGGAGAACGTCCGATCGAAGGTCACATGATCGAGTTTGAAGACAAAGCCAAAGCCACCCTGTATGGCGTGGTGAGATCGGTGAATGATGACATCACTGAAGTGGACTTTAACCATCCATTGGCAGGCAAAAACATCACCTTTGAAGTGGAAATCTTTAAAGTGACACCTGCGGGTCAGCAAGGCATTAAACTGATGTAAAACCTCAGCTAATTAACTGATTTTAAAAAAGCTCCTTCGGGAGCTTTTTATTTTCCGGATACAAATCATCTCTAGTCACCTTCCTGAAATCTGATTAATTTGATGATCAGACCCGAAGAAAGGATGAAACATGAAAATTTATATTGTGGTTGGGAGTGTTCGTGAGGGACGTACTGCGATTAAAGTGGCGCACTGGGTACTGCAGGAAATTAAAAGTTATGCCTTTAGCACTTTGGAAACTGAAATTGTCGATCTAAAAGAATGGGATCTTCCGCTGTTTTCTGGTGCTCATCCCCCATTGACCGGGATTTATGATCAGCCCAAACAGCAAGACTGGGCCGACAAGATTGCGCTTGGCGATGCCTTTATTTTTGTCACGCCTGAATACAATCATGGCTATAGCCCTGCCCTGAAAAATGCTCTGGATTATCTCGGCAAGGAATGGCAAGGCAAACCAGCAGCTTATATTGGTTATGGTGCGACTAACGGATCACGTTCGATTGACCAGATTCGTCAAGTCGGCACTCAACTTGGACTGGTGGATACCAATGCCGTGATTGAAATCCGGGACATCTTTGCGCGCAATAAAGATTATTCTTTCCAAGGCAATGAATTTGATAATAAAAACTTAAAAGCTGTGGTGGATAGACTGATTCAATATGTCAGTGCTTAATGACTGGACGACAGCCCTGTACGTTTTAGCCTACATGCAGCGCAGAGTTTAGCCGCTATGCGGTTGTTTTATGCGAGGCTATAGTGAGTACATAGACAGACAGGAAGTCTGCAAAGCGATACGACAACAATAAAAAGCGCCAATCAACAGGACGTTGACAGATTAGACAGGAGTCAGATCTGAGAAGCAAATCCAGAAAAGCCTCGACAGGATGTTGAGGCTTTTCTGTTTAAACTTTAGATTTAACGTGACTACTGATCGGAATGCATCAAACATCAACCTTAAAGCCGAGATCAACATCATAGGCGGCCTGCCCTCCCCGGATCTCCCAATTTTCTAGTGCACTTTCTCTCAGATGAATCAGAATATAATCTGCAGGAATGCCGATTTCTCCGAGACTTTTGACCATCTGCTGATACAAATTGCGCTTGGTCTCCAGACTGCGGCCAGCAAAACAGTCAATACTGATCAAGGTAAAATATTCAGGCTGAGCTAAATGGCTCATATAATGAAAACGATGCGCTTCATGCACGACCAGACGAATATTACGATCATATTCAGGCAGCTGAAAGGCAGTTTTCACACAATGAAATACGCTGTTAAGCAATTGTTCCTCAACTGCTTGAGGATATTGTTGCCGAACTTCAATTTGAATCGTAGGCATAGGAGTTTCCTTTTTATTATTTTATGGACGTTTTTATTTATATCAGTTGATGCATATCAAAAGAGTTTTCTCTCGCTAACATACAGCAAAATCATCACCGCAGTTTATGATTTGGTCAGATGATCATTTTGAAACAGTATTTTTAAAATTATCTTTTTAAAATTTGGCTGTCGGCTTTGACCTACAATCCATGCAGTTAAACTGCCCTATTGCGTTGTATCGCTTCAGGCTATATTCAGATCATACCAAGACAGGAAGTCTTGTAAGAAAAATAAAAAAATTCACGTAGCAGGATGCTGATCGGTATAACAGACATTATACCTTTAACAGAATATGAAAAGGCCTTCACAGGATGTAGAGGCCTTTTTCTTTCATGCCAGCATCAGCTTAAAAAGATTTTTATTCAGATGGTCAGCTTATTCAATATTTCATATTTAGATAAGCATCCTAAAAGCAGAGGATTAAGGTGCTGTCATTTTTAACAGAGCTGCTTGCGGACCATCTTGAATCACCCACAGTGAACCATCCTGTGCCTGAGCAACCCCGCGAATCCGCTCTTTCATATCCAGACGCTGAACTTCTTTCACTGGGGTCTTGTTCGTATCCACAATCACAATCGCCTTGGAAGACAGACCGGTCGCAATCGCCTTATTTTTCCATTGCGGGAAGACATTAGCCGTATAAAATATTAAATCTGAAGGAGAAATTACCGGAGTCCAATCCAGTGCCGGGGCTTCAAATTCAGGTCGGGTACTGTGGTCAGGAATGGGCTTGCCATCATAATGATTGCCATTAGACACTAACGGATAACCATAATTTTTAGCTTTGACAATCTTGTTCAGTTCATCGCCGCCTTTCGGTCCCATTTCGATCACCCAAAGCTGCCCTTTCGGATCAAAAGCCATGCCTAGAGGATTACGATGTCCGAGACTCCAGACCTGCTGGGCAATTTTACCCTGAGTCATAAACGGATTATCGGCAGGGATTGAGCCATCATCATTCAGGCGAATAATTTTACCGGCATTAGATTGCATGTCCTGTGCAGGATCAAATTGCTGACGCTCTCCTGAACTGATCCATAACTTACCATCCGACCCGAATATAATCCGATGGGCATAATGTCCCTGGCCTGAAAATTTCGGAACTTGCGTCCAGATCCGTTCAATTTGTGTGAGTTGAGGAGTGGCTTGATTTAGGTCCAGTTTGCCACGAATCACCACTGCACCATATCCGCCTTGGCCTTGTTCGGCATAGCTCAGATATACCCACCGATTCTTTGCAAAATCTGGATGCAAGGCTACTTCACCTAAGCCACCCTGGCCTCCATATGCGACTTGAGGTATACCTTTAACTTCAATTTTTTTCTTGGTTTTTGGATCAAAGAGCTGCAATTTTCCTTTGCGCTCAGTAATCAATAGTCGGCCATCATTTAAAGTAGTAATCGCCCACGGCTCATTAAATTGAGCAACCTGTTCAGTCTTATATTTTTGCAAACTTGAAGAGACTGCATTCGATTTGGCAGCTGATGTAGATGTCTCTTGAGTACTTCTAGAAGATGGATTCTCTGCATGACAGGCAGTAAATGCTAAAGCACAACAACTGAGTAGAATTTTTATTTTAAATTGCGACAACATTATCTTCTCCATACTGATTTATTGTCCAAATTAACATCAAGATACAGAGTTTCTGGTCTAAATTCAGCATAGAAAAGTAAATAAATATATTTTAAAAATTATAAATAGAATTTATTTTAATAAAGAATTAGTGTCTAAGCTTTCCACTAAATCCCACGCATAAAAAAATCCCCCTCTGCCTTGGCGGAGGGGGATTTCGAATAATGAGCTGGCGATGACTTACTCTCACATGGGTAACCCCACACTACCATCAGCGCTAAGAGGTTT
>NZ_JAFCXG010000011.1:0-97192 GCF_049898185.1 Acinetobacter sp. 40AMC3-4 | reverse complement strand
AAGTGAAACCTCTTAGCGCTGATGGTAGTGTGGGGTTACCCATGTGAGAGTAAGTCATCGCCAGCTCATTATTCGAAATCCCCCTCCGCCAAGGCAGAGGGGGATTTTTTTATGCGTGGGATTTTAGTCAAATAGCTCTTGGAATTGTTGAATATTGATTAAAAACTAGACTCATGGGTTTAGATTTTTAAGGAATAAGTAAGACTTTAGTCGGATATTGCATGAAAAGTAGGTGTGTTGAACTAAGTTGTTGCGAAGACATGGCGATAAGAATCATTAAAAATAATAAATAAGAGTTAGGGTCATGTGTCGTGCTGAAAACAACGAAAAAAACTCACAGGAGGTGAGTAAAAATGGCAGAAAACATGAAGCGAGTAGCAAACACTGTAAGTGTGAATGATGTGATTGATCAGGCAAAATTCACTAAATTTCACTTAAGCATTGTATTATGGTGTTTGTTTATTGTCCTATTTGACGGATATGATTTAGCAATTAACGGTGTCGTTCTGCCTCTACTTATGCAAGAGTGGGGCATGAGTGCTGTTCAAGCAGGCATGCTTGCAAGTACAGCGCTGGCTGGCATGATGTTTGGAGCCATGCTATTTGGGATGCTTGCAGACAAAATTGGTCGTAAAAAAGTTATCTTGATTTGTGTTTCTTTATTTAGTGCTTTTACATTTTTAGGTGGATTTACCACTAATCCAACAGAATTTGGTATTTTACGTTTTATTGCTGGTTTAGGGATTGGTGGTGTATTACCAAACTTAGTCGCTCTAACGTCTGAATATGCACCTAAACGTTTAAAAAGCACACTGGTAACCACCATGTTTAGTGGTTATGCGGTGGGCGGTATTATGGCTGCATTATGCGGTACATGGTTTACACCAAGTTTTGGTTGGGAAATTATGTTCTTCATTGCAGGTATTCCATTACTTTTTGTTCCATTTTTTTGGAAGTTCTTACCTGAGTCTTTAACTTTCCTCGTTAAAGAACAAAAAGTGAATGAAGCACGTCGTTTTATAAAGCAAGTCGAGCCAACTGCAGACATACAAGAAGATACTGAACTGGTTCTAGCTAGCGCTGATCAGACCCAAAGTGCATCAGTAAAAGCTTTATTTACAGAAAATCGTGCCACAGGAACATTCTTATTTTGGATTGCTTTCTTTATGTGCTTACTCATGCTTTACGCACTTGGAAGCTGGCTACCAAAACTGATGATGGCAGCGGGATATTCTTTAGGTAGCAGTTTAATGTTCTTATTAGCACTGAATATTGGTGCCGTGATCGGAACCATTAGCGGTGGTATTTTGGCAGACCGTTTTGACTTTAAACCTGTTCTTATGAGTATGTTAACTGTCGGTGTACTATCTTTGGTTGGTTTGGGCTTTAATTCTCCAACCCCTGTTATTTATTTACTTGTCAGTTTAGCAGGTGCCTCATCTATTGGTACCAGTATCTTGTTATATAGCTATGTTGCTCAATACTATCCTGTTGCAGTACGTTCTACTGGTATTGGTTGGGCTTCTGCTGTAGGGCGTACAGGTGCAATTGTTGGCCCAATCGTGATTGGTATGCTGCTTGGTATGGAGTTACCACATAAATGGAACTTTATCGCAGTGGCAATGCCAGGTATTATTGGCATCATCGCTATTTCAATGATTCGTAAGCCACAACCTGGTCGCATTATGGTGAAAAAATTAAAAACAGCCAAAATTTAAACTCTCGTAATTAACCCATTCAGTTAAAAAGCTCCTTACTTAAAGGGGCTTTTTCATATCTTCAGTATGAAATTAAATCAATATTCAATTGGTCAAAAGAATAAGTGGATTAAAAGAGCTTAAATATGGTGTAAATTAAAAAATAAACATCAATTATTCAAAAGATTATACTAATAATAGTGTGACATATCACGCAAATAAATGACATTTCCGAGAGCATAGCAGAATATCAATTAGTCTTATTGTGCCTTAAATCCTGCTTGCGTATATTGCCTGACATTGAAGATTGACTTCAGTCTTCAACAAGATGTTATGGACAAGTACTCATGGGAGATGAGAACGATGACAACGGAAAAAATAGATGTAAATTCTGTAGTCGATAATGCGAAATTCACGCCTTTCCACTTCAATGTAGTTGCTTGGTGTTTACTCATTATCTTATTTGATGGCTACGATCTCGCAATCAATGGTGTAGTTTTACCGTTATTGATGCAAGACTGGGGCTTAAGTGCAGTGCAGGCCGGAATGCTTGCAAGTACCGCGCTGGCCGGCATGATGTTTGGTGCGATGATCTTTGGTTCCCTCGCGGACAAGATCGGTCGTAAGAAAGTGATCATGATCTGTATTGTATTATTTAGTGGTTTAACTTTTGCTGGCGGCTTTGCTTCAAACCCAACCGAATTCGGTATTTTACGTTTCCTTGCCGGTCTTGGTATTGGTGGTGTAATGCCAAACCTAGTGGCATTGACTTCGGAATATGCTCCACAAAAAATGCGTAGTACGCTGGTGACCACCATGTTTAGTGGTTATGCGGTCGGTGGCGTGATGGCAGCGTTATTAGGTTCATGGTTCACGCCAAGTTTTGGTTGGCAAATCATGTTCTTTATCGCGGGTATTCCACTGTTTTTATTACCAGTGATCTGGAAATTCCTGCCTGAGTCGCTCGCATTTATTGTGAAGCAGAACAAGCAGCCTGAAGCTCGTCGTATCGTACGTCGCTTGGCGCCAAATCTGACAGTTACTGAGAATACAACTTTCACTTTGCCACAGGAAAATGTGCCTGAAGCAGCCAACGTGGTGAGTTTGTTCCGTCGTGGTCGTGCGGTCAATACTTTACTGTTCTGGGTCGCGTTCTTCACTTGTCTGTTAACCATGTATGCACTGAGCAGCTGGTTACCGAAGTTGATGATGGCAGCAGGCTACTCGATGGACAACAGCTTGATGTTCATGATGGTGATGAACGTTGGTGCGGTTGTAGGTATTGTGGGTGGTGGTATTCTGGCGGATCGTTTCCACCTGAAACCGGTACTGATGTTCCTCGGTATGATGGGTGCGATTGTGATGAGCTCAATGGGCTTTGCATCTAACCAATTCTTACTTTACATCCTGGTATTCCTGGCGGGTGCAGCGTCGATTGGTTCACAAATGTTGCTATATAGCTATGTTGCGCAGTTCTACCCACTTGCAGTACGTTCGACAGGTATTGGCTGGTCTTCTGCGATTGGTCGTATGGGCGCGATTGTAGGGCCGATCCTGATTGGTGGTTTGCTTGGTATGAACCTGCCTGCTTACTTCAACTTTATGGCAGTCGGTTTACCGGTTCTGATTACTGCAATTGCGGTTGCGTTAATCATGCATGACAATGAATCTGAGAAGATTGGTTCAATTGAACCAGCAGTGTCTAAAGCTTAAAGCTAAGTATTAAATAAGAAGCCTCCGAAAGGGGGCTTTTTTATGGTTATTAGTTGATAAAAACTAATTCACAATTTATTTTGTAGTAATTAACTGAATTATAAATATCATGACCTTAGAATTATTTATAGCATCTTTAGCTCTCTTAATTTCAGTAATGCAATTATGGAAAACTTATTTTTATAAATCTAAACCATTCTTCACGATTGGAACTTTAACAGAACAAATTTATCCGATAAAAAGTGCTAGTGAAGAATGGTATGTGTGTAGTTTTCATATGCCAATTTCAATCTCGAATCATGGTGCTCAATTACTGATTATTGAAAAACTTAGACTGAAGTTGGTTTATCAAGATATTGAATTAAAGAATAACTATGAATATCTCTATGCTAAATGGATTCTTGATACAAAAGATTCCAAAAAAATTGATAGTGATCGATTCAGATGGATAAATGATATTGATCTTGAAGATTGGATTCCTCAACTTATTCAAGCCCGATCTATACAATCAAAAAGTTTTATTTTTGAAACCCGCTGGGATTTTCCTATCGATCAGAAGTTGACAGTTACTTTGCAAGGTAAGCTTATGAATTTAACTCTTGGAGCGATATAAGTTCATGGGATATAAATCATAATCTCACTGTTTGGCAAATGTTGGTGATGGGTGGAAGTTCCATTGGTCATACTACAGAGCCAAAAGTTTTAAGAAGATCAAAAGCCTTATCTAATAAAATTTATATTAAGAATAAGATAGAATTTAATCCTGATAATTCTTTTTTGATACCTTCTTATTCAAATAAAAAAAATGCTCTATCTAAAATTTTAAAGATACTGAATAAGCATTAATTTAAATATTAGACCTCTTGCGAAAGTATCGTTTTACCTAATTTTTGAATTGGCTAAAACCTTATAATATGTAGCTTTTGGCTGTTTAAATTTTAAATTTTGACTAACGCAAGAAGTCTATTATTCTTAGTATTATTGAGATAAGGTAATGTGATAATCGCGCTATTCTAAATAGAGTAGAGGTATAGAAAATATGAATATTAATTCATTCTCCCCAATCCCTGAAGGTGATGAAGAACTGCATCTTCCTGAACTGGTGTACTGGGCATCTCTTGGTGATGTTGAACAGGTTGAGCAGGGCTTGCAAGAAGGTCTGGACGTCAACTCCGCCGATGAAGAAGGCTATAGTGCCTTACAGGCTGCAGCTGAAAATGATCATTTAGACGTAGTTAAGCTTCTGGTTAGCAAGGGCGCAGATATTGCACATCGCAGTCCAAATACTGCTTTAGAACTGGCTGAAATGGCCGGAAATAAAGACGTGGTGACTTATCTGAAAAGTTTGGCCGGTGGTGTCTAAATATAAAAAAGAACCTCAATGCTGAGGTTCTTTTTTTAGTGTAGGAGCTTAGGCAGCTTCGCCTTCAAGCTCTTTTAAGATCGCTTCATTGAAAGCCGGTAAATCGTCCGGATTGCGTGAAGTAATCAGTACCCAGTCACCTGTATTGCAGCGGTGGACTTCTTCGTCGACCCATTTCCCGCCGGCATTTTCCAGATCTAGCTTGATGCTCTTATATGAGGTCAGATTCTTGTCTTTGATGCGCTGTGCATCAATCAGGGTCCATGGCCCATGACAGATCGCGGCAATCGGTTTGTGATTGTCGGCAAAATGCTGAATGATTTTTTGCGCATCCTGATTGATTCTCAATGTATCCGCATTGACTGTACCGCCGGGAATCACCAAAAGATCATAATCATTCGGATCGACATGGTCGAAACTGGTATCCGGCGTGTATTGGGTAGCAGCCTTGGTATCACCTTTGACAGTGGCGACATCTTCATTTTTTTCTGCAGCATGAATGACTTCAAAACCTTTGGACTTTAGAAAATTTAAAGGCTCAGTGAGTTCATCATGTTCAATGCCTTGATTGGATGTAATAAAGAGGACCTTTTTTACCATGATTGCTGTTCCCAAAAAATGTGAGGATTTTTAGCTTAACAACAAGGAGATTCTTACAATGTTGGAGTTTTAGCTCGGAACTGTTAAGCAATGATAAATAAAATAATAGGCAGAAAAAAAGCCCCGACATCCTGTCGGGGCTTTTTCGTATCTCGTGATTTAGGTATAACTCCTGTCGTACCTCACGTCCTGGTGTTGCGATGTTATTCTTGTTTTTAGGTCTTCTGGAGCATCCTGCTCTCTATGTTTATAAAGTAATACACATCCCGGTGGCGCACTAGCAGCAGATTGCGGTTATTGCTGTACGCTTTGGCTTACATCAGCGCAGAGAAATTGAGCTGTGCAAGCTTAACCAGTTGTATTGCATTAAAAATGCACATCTAGACCGATATAAGGACCTTTAAATTCCAACTGTAAGTCTGGACGTTGATCCTGTTCAAAATCTACTTGCATCATACGATAACCGATTTTGGCACCCACATCGACCAGCAGATTATCAATAAAGTCATATTGCAGTTCGGCCTGTACATCGGTTTTTTGGCTATCGCTGCCGTGACTGTAAATAGCTTCGGCTTTGGCACTCATACCGGTAAATGGCAGTTTCACCCCGACGGTTGCGTAGAGCAGGGGACTGTATTCATCCAGATCGTATTGATTGAAAGCAGCATTGCTCAGGTTTTTCACCGTACCATCCAGATTGGTTAAACCTGCGCCTATATCCGCATGCACAATAGTATCTAGCAATTCGTAATACAGAATATAGTCGATATTCTTCAGTTCGATCTCTGAGGCATTGGCAAGCGTGTTTTGTTCACTGTTGCTGTCCAGATTAACATATTTGATTTTTGCATTTGGCAATAACGGTACCGGATGTTCTACAGCGACAGATAGTTGTGCTGTACCTTGTCGATCCAGCGCATGCTTGAAATTGTTATCCTGGCTATAGCCGTCAAAATCCCAGTAGCTGAGATCCGCTTTCACGCCGATCACATCTGCATGACTGAGCGTACTGATTCCAAAACCGAAGAATAAGGTGGTGAGTATTTTTGCGCGCATGGCTCTATTCCCTAAAGCTTTATTAAAATTGGAGGTGTCTGGTTACTTAAAAACATCTTCTTAATATGGAGTAGCAAGTGCATGATATAGAGAATTTCAAAAATGTATATCCTTGGATGTTGAAGGACAATAAGATGGTAGCGAGAAGCACACAACAAGCGAAAGAGTATGCATTATATGTCGCCGGTCAGGCTGTTCAGACGGATAAATGGCTAGAGGTCAAACATAAATATAATCATGAACTGTATGCCCGTGTCGCCTTGGCAGATGCCAACACACTGGAACAGGCGATTCAGTCTGCCGTAGACGCAGAAGCCGAAATGGCTGCCTTGGAGCCGTTCCAGAAACAGAAAATTCTGCTGCATTGCGTACGCCGTTTTCGTGAGATTCATGAAGAACTGACTGAAATTCTGATTGCAGAAGGGGGCAAGCCGCGTAAAGCAGCCGAAGCCGAAGTTGAACGTCTGATTAATACTTTCCAGATTGCCGCAGATGCCGTGACCCAGGTTGATCAGGGACGTATGCTGCCTTTGGCCGTGACTGCGGCAGCATCCGGTTATCGGGGCATTGTAAAGCAGGTGCCGATTGGTGCAGTGTCTCTGATCAGTCCGTTTAATTTTCCTTTAAACCTGACCGCGCATAAAATTGCTCCTGCGATTGCAGCCGGTTGTCCCTTTGTGCTGAAACCGCCGAGTCTAACCCCTATTTCTGCCTTAAAAATTGCCGAAATTCTGGCGGAAACCGATTTACCGCAAGGTGCGTTTTCGGTATTGCCCTGTCCGCGAGAGCTGGCTGATCTACTTGTCACCGATGAGCGTTTTAAATTACTCAGTTTTACCGGTTCCGATGCTGTAGGCTGGGATATGAAAGCGCGTGCCGGTCGTAAAAAAGTGGTCTTGGAGCTGGGTGGCAATGCTGCTGTCATGATTGAGCCAGATACCGAAATTAACGATGCCTTGATTAATCGTCTGATTGGCGGGGCGTATAACCATGCCGGACAGGTGTGTATCAGTGTGCAACGCATTTTGGTGCATCAGCAGATTTATACTGAAGTGAAGGACAAACTGCTGGCGAAACTGAAAACGATTAAAGCCGCTGATCCGAATCTGAGCACAACCTTGGTTGGTCCGATGATCAAGGAAGATGAAGCCAAACGCCTGAAAAAATGGCTGGATAAAGCTGTGAAAAAAGACGCGAAAATCCTGATTGGAGGCGAATTGAATGGTGTGATGTTCGCACCGACCTTGCTGGAAAATGTAGACCACAGTCTGGAAATCTACCGTGATGAAGCCTTTGGTCCGGTGGCAATTCTGGAAGCGTATGCTGATTTCGAATCCGGTATTGCCTGTATCAACCGCAGCCGTTTTGGCTTGCAAGCTGGAGTGTATACCCAGAATCTGAACAAGATGCTGTATGCCTGGGATCATCTGCATGTCGGCGGTGTCATTATCAATGATATTCCGTCTTTCCGGGTCGATAACATGCCTTATGGCGGGGTCAAAGATTCAGGTCTGGGTCGTGAAGGAATTCAGTCAGCCATTCGCGACATGCAGGAAGAGCGCATGCTGGTGATTAAAGCCTAAGTTTAGAATACTCATCGCTTCGATATCACAGGCAGCTTGTTTTAAATCTGCTTGTGATATTTAAACCGGTTTTTAAAGAGGTCAAAATTCCATGAGAGAATTTGATTTCCCATATCACGGCTTGGTCATGTGCCTTAGTATGAGCCGTTTCATCATTAAATAATGATCTAAAAACAGATGCTGGAGTGGAGTCTTGCAATACATTTTTTAAAACAGCGACCCTGTAGTAAAACTTAAGAAAAAATATATTCCAAAAAGTTTGTCAATATATAACTTGTTTAATCTGGCTTATTTCGCAGAATTATTGAACGCTTAATTCGAATAGATTATAAATAACGAATATTTTAAGCAGAATTTACAGAAAAAATTTAAAAAAGTCAGTATTGTTGAGTCATCTACAAGGTCAGTTTTTCGATCAGACTTTAAGCAAGATGTAAGACCTGCTGACCTGTTTGTACATTAGAATTCGACGCCCACAAGGTGCCCTCTAATTCAAACACCCAAAATTATTGAAAATACTTCTTTTTTTGCTTGCGTCATAACCATAACAAGCAGCATCTAAAGGGGTTAAAAGTTTAGGTGTTCTATGACAGAAACTCGTGAGAATTGGTCCGCACGATCAGGATTCATTATTGCAGCGATTGGTTCCGCCGTTGGCTTGGGGAATATCTGGCGTTTCCCCTATGTTGCCTATGAAAATGGTGGCGGGGCATTCCTGATCCCTTATCTGATTGCGATTTTCGCAGCAGGTTTACCTTTATTGTTTTTAGACTATGCGGTCGGACACAAGTTCCGCAAAGCGCCGCCTATGGCCTATAAAAAACTCATGAATGCCGAATCCCTAGGGTGGTGGCAGGTCATGGTCACTCTGGTGATCGGGATTTACTATGCCAGCGTCTTGTCCTGGGCTGGCAGCTATATGTTCTATTCCTTTGGACAGCAGTGGGGCACAGATACCCAAGGCTTCTTCTTCAATACTTACCTGCAAAATGGTGAGGGTCTGACGCTCGGTTTTGTACCTGTGCTGTTCTTTGGTTTGGTGGTCGTTTGGGCAGCAGTCATGCTGATTCTTTACGGTGGAGTACGCCGTGGGGTGGAACTGGCGAATAAAATCTTTATGCCATTGCTGGTGATTTTATTCACGATCCTAGTGATTCAGGCAGTACGTTTACCTGGTGCAGTCGATGGCTTAAATGCTTTCTTCACGCCGAACTGGGAAGCGATGGCCAACTATAAAGTCTGGTTAGCCGCTTTTGGTCATATCTTTTTCTCACTATCAGTGGGCTTCGGGATCATGTTGACCTATGCATCTTACCTGAAACGCAAAACCAACCTGACTGGTTCCGGGATTGTGGTAGCACTGGCCAACTCGTCTTTTGAAATTCTAGCGGGTATTGGTGTCTTTGCCGCGCTTGGTTTTATGGCGTTCAGCTCAGGTGAGAAAGTTGAAGATGTGGTGTCTGGCGGTATCGGTCTGGCCTTTATTGCGTTTCCGAAAATCATTTCCAGTTTAGGTGCAGGTGGTGACCTGTTCGGTTTCCTGTTCTTTGCTTCGTTGACGGTTGCCGGTATTACCTCGATGGTGAGCATCCTGCAAGTTCCGATTGCTGCGTTCCAAGACAAACTGGGCTGGTCAAAGAACAAGTCAGTGACGATTATTGCTGGTGGTTCAGCGGTGATTTCTACCCTGATGTTCTCGACACATAGTGCCATTACCTTTGTCGATATCATCGATTACTTTGCCAATAACATCGGTATTGTTGGTGGTGGTCTGTTATCGATTATTCTGTTGTCGTGGTTCCGTCGTCCATTAATGAAACAGCTGGAAGGCCATGTGAATGAGTTTGCCAGCGTGAAACTAGGTACGAGCTGGAACTTCATGCTGACGGTGATCACGCCGTTGTCATTATTGCTGGCATTGGGCCTGACCCTGAAATCGATCATGGCAGAAGGTTATGGTGGCTATGCTGCCAGTACCCTATGGATGGTAGGTGGAGGAGTAATGGCATTCTTTATTCTGGGTGCCATTCTATTCAGCCTGATTAAAGATCGTCACAGCTAGGAGAGCGACTATGAATACATCTGCACTAATCATGATGATCATCTCTATCGTTTTATTATGGGGTGGTCTGGTACTGGCTGTGATTCATCTGGCAAAGAATCCGGAAGAACCAGAAGACTAAAAATCTTCACATAAACCTACTGTTACCATTAAAAAAGTCATTATCATCCTTGATGATAATGACTTTTTTAATGGCTGATGCTCTGACATGATTTCCGTTTCAGATGGACAAGTCTATACAGCCTTTGCCGTGACTTTATTTGCCGGGCTGGCCACCGTGGTGGGTGGGGGACTGGTATTATTCTTAAAAAAACCTAATTTCCGTTTGCTGGCCTTTGGTCTGGCCTTTGCTGCCGGGGCCATGATCTATGTCTCTTTAACCGAAATTCTGAACAAATCGATCGCTTCCTTTAGCCTAGATTTTGATGAAAAAACCGGTTTTGCCTTTGGCACTTTTGCTTTTTTACTGGGCGTAGTTCTGGTGTTATTGCTAGATCGCTTTGTGCCAAACCCACATGACACCATTGAGACCCATTCTGCCAAGGGCGTTAGTTCACCCCAATTACTGCGTACCGGCATGCTGACCCTGTTTGCGATTAGCGCACATAACCTGCCGGAAGGGCTGGCGACGTTTTTTGCCACGCTGGAAAGTCCTGCTTTGGGTGCGCCATTGGCAGTCGCGATTGCGATTCATAATGTACCAGAAGGCGTGGCGATTGCCCTGCCGGTCTATATGGCCACCGGCCGTAAAGATTATGCGCTCTGGGCCAGTTTGGTTTCCGGACTGGCCGAACCTTTAGGGGCAGCGCTCGGGTATTTTATTCTGGCACCTTATATGAGTGAAACCGTCTATGGTCTGATCTTTGGCGTGATTGGCGGGGTGATGGTTTATCTGGCGCTGGATGAATTATTGCCGACGGCAAAGCGCTATTCTGAAGGGCATGAAACAGTCTATGGATTGGTGAGCGGCATGGCGGCATTGGCCAGCAGTCTGGTGATTTTTAAGTTTATTCAATAAGCCATATATTCACTAAATCACGCGCCATAAAAAAGGCAGCTTAGGCTGCCTTTCATTTTAAACACATGACTTATGCAGTTTTTTCTATACGGCAATAGAAAAAGCCGTCGCCTTGATCTGCTTTCGGCAACAACTGACGACCATGAATCTGCTCGATGCCCCAATCGGCTTCGATCTTGATTTCTTTGGCATCGGCATGTTGAGCAAAGAATTCGACCATCTGCTGTTCGTTTTCGGCTTTCAAAATTGAACAGGTGATGTACAGCAAAGTACCACCGACTTTCAGTTGCTGCCACATATTTTCCAGAATCTGCTTTTGCAGCTGTACCGTTTGCGGAATATCTGTGGAATGACGCAGTAAGCGGATATCCGGATGACGACGGATCACACCAATTGCGGAACATGGTGCATCCAGTACGATACAGTCGACCGGCTCCGGAGCTGTCCAGGTGATCGCATCAGCCGCGATAATTTCAACATCGGCATATTCAGTTAACAGTAAGCGTTCCAGATTTTCTGCCACACGGACTAAACGTTTGGCATCCTGGTCAATCGCATACAGCTTTTTCGGGCTATATTTTTCCAGGATGTGCGCGGTCTTACCACCCGGTGCAGCGCAGGCATCTACCACGACTTTGCCTTCAAGGTCAGGAACTAAAGTCACGCAAAGTTGGGCATGTTCATCCTGAACCGAGAAGCCACCAGCTTCATAGCCCGGCAGGTTCGGAATATGGACATTCTGTTCCAGAACGATGCCAACTTCAGAAAGAGTACAGGCACGTGCTTCATAGCCTTCTTCTTCCAGAATTTCCAGATATTCATCACGGCTGACCTGATTGACATTGACGCGCAAGGTGAGCGGTGCAATCTGTTTCAAGTCATGTGACAGTTCGGCAAGCTGTTCCGGCCAGTCTTTCTTTAAACGCTTGTAAAGCCAGCTTGGCAGGCCATGCGCCTGATTTAAAGCCAGATCAAATTCTTCTGTTTCACGTGAAACACGACGCAGAACGGCATTCACCAGACCGCTTAAAGGTTCAAAGCCCAGCTGTTTGGCAGCAGTCACGGTTTCTGAAATTGCAGCATGTGCCGGAATACGGGTACATAGAATCTGGTACAAACCCAAATATAAGCAGCTTTCTAGAGCCTGATTATCGAGAGGTTTGGTTAATAGCGGCAGGGTGATGGCTTTCAGGCCATGCCACTGACGTAAACAGCCTAGAGTTAACTCGTGATACAGACCACGGTCACGCTCAGACACAATGTTGATATGTTGATTGAGTACAGAAGCAAGTGATTGGCCATTTTGTACAGCCAATAGGGTTTTTACAACTTGCGCGCGCAAATTCAAATTTTTAGCTGATGATTGAATTTGGCTCATGCGAATTTATATCCTACCGATAGTTTTTGAGTTTGATTAATTTGAACAGCATTCAGGGCTTTGCCGCCTGGCCATTGCAGATTGGTGATACAGATGGCATTTTGATCGCCACACATTACATGCACGCCGTCTTTATCCAGAGCAATTACTTCACCAGGCAGGGCATTGCTTGTCTTTTGCGTAGAAAGCGAGGAATTCCAGATGCGTAAATTGTTGCTGTCATCCAGTGGGGTAAATGCCACTGGCCATGGATTAAAAGCACGAATATTACGGTCAATGGCTGCTGCAGGCTGGGTCCAGTCAATTTGTGCTTCAGCTTTTGATAGTTTATGCGCGTAAACCGTCAGGCTTTCATCCTGGACTTCGCGAATCTCAAGATAGTGCTGTAAGGTCTGTTCCGATTCAAGCACGGCCACAATCGCCTCAGCACCTTGCAGCGCCAGTTTGTCATGCAGGCTGGCAGAAGTATCCTCGGCAGTAATCGGACATCGTGTTTTATACATCATATCCCCGGTATCCAGACCGGCCGCCATTTTCATAATGGTCACACCCGTTTCGGTATCGCCGGTAGCAATCGCGCGCTGAATCGGGGCTGCACCGCGCCAGCGTGGCAACAGCGAACCGTGTATATTCAGGCAACCATATTTTGGCGTATCCAGAACCACTTGTGGCAGGATCAGGCCATAAGCTGCCACCACCATCACATCTGCATTTAAGGCTTTAAGTTCCGCTTGCGCCGCCAGACCTTCTTCAGTCGATGACTTGAAATGTAAAGGCTGATAGACCGAAAGATGATGTTCAAGCGCTAACTGCTTCACCGCAGATGCCGTGAGCTTTTGTCCACGTCCGGCCTTGCGGTCCGGTTGAGTATAGACCGCCACAATTTCATGTTCGGTTCTAAGCAACGCAGCCAATGCAGTCGCTGCAAATTCTGGTGTGCCTGCAAATATGATCTTCACACATGAAATTCCAAATAAACTTAAAAGCTATTATAAGCCAAAAGCCAAATTTCAGCCTAATCCTTACCAAAACTTATCCGAGAAGCTTGGTGAGTACTTGAATTTCGGTGGAATTTTTATATAAAAAAAACTCATGCAAATTGTAAAAATTATTCATGAAAGTTTTGTATTGTCCTGATGATGATGGCGGTATAGTAGATTTCATTAAGAAATTTTTATCGTCAGATCATCCAAACCTCTCTATAGACATTTTTGCCTGCATCTACACCCAAAAGGCCATCTTGTAAATCAAGGGCTTGTAGTATGATAGGTTTAAAATTCAACTGATTTAAGCTCCTTGTCAGTATGATTTAGCCAGAGTGGATCTGCCCGATTCATTGCAAGCTCAAACTTTGTTGGAAATATAAAATGCCTGACTATCGTTCAAAAACATCGACACACGGAAGAAATATGGCTGGCGCACGCGGTTTATGGCGTGCCACCGGCATGAAAGATGAAGATTTCGGTAAGCCGATTATTGCGGTGGTGAACTCGTTCACCCAGTTTGTACCGGGTCACGTTCATTTGAAAGACTTAGGTCAGCTGGTGGCACGTCAAATTGAAGCGTCAGGCGGCGTGGCCAAAGAATTCAATACTATTGCTGTCGATGATGGCATCGCGATGGGTCATGACGGCATGCTATATTCATTGCCTTCACGGGATCTGATTGCAGACTCGGTCGAGTACATGGTCAATGCGCATTGTGCCGATGCGATGGTGTGTATCTCGAACTGTGACAAGATCACCCCGGGGATGTTAATGGCTTCAATGCGTCTGAACATTCCGGTGGTATTTGTCTCTGGCGGTCCAATGGAAGCGGGCAAGGTCAAAATCCGTGGCAATGAAAAAGCCATCGACCTGGTTGATGCCATGATTGTTGCAGCAGATGACAGCTTCACTGATGAAGAAGTCGCTGAATATGAGCGTTCAGCTTGCCCAACCTGTGGTTCATGTTCAGGCATGTTCACTGCAAACTCGATGAACTGTTTGACTGAAGCACTTGGTTTATCGCTTCCGGGCAATGGTTCAACACTGGCAACCCATGCCAACCGTAAAAAATTATTTGAAAAAGCCGGCCAACTGATTGTTGAATTGGCGAAACGTCATTATGAACAGGAAGATTACAGCATCTTGCCACGTTCAATCGCAACCAAAGCAGCGTTTGAAAATGCCATGACGCTGGATATTTCCATGGGTGGTTCAACCAATACGGTTCTGCATCTGTTGGCAGCAGCACACGAAGCTGAAGTCGATTTCACCATGACCGACATCGACCGTTTGTCGCGTAATGTGCCGGTACTATGTAAAGTTGCGCCGGCGAAGCAAGACGTCCATATGGAAGATGTACACCGTGCCGGTGGCATCATGTCGATTCTGGGCGAACTGGATCGTGCGGGCTTGCTGGACACTTCTGTTCCAACCGTCCATGAAAAAACACTGAAAGATGCCTTGGATAAATGGGACATCATCCGTACTGAAGATGAAGACGTGTATCAATTCTTCAAATCTGCACCGGGCGGTGTACCAACGCAGACGGCATTCTCGCAAGACCGTTATTATGCACGCTTAGATGGCGACCGTGACAATGGCGTGATCCGTAATGCAGCCAATGCTTTCTCGCAAGATGGTGGTCTGGCGGTACTTTACGGCAACATCGCGCTAGAAGGCTGTATCGTAAAAACAGCGGGTGTGGATGATTCAATCCTAAAATTCAACGGGACTGCACGTGTGTTTGAAAGTCAGGATGCTGCGGTTGAAGCCATTCTTGGCGGCAAAATCACTGCGGGTGATGTCGTCGTGATTCGCTACGAAGGTCCACGTGGTGGTCCGGGTATGCAGGAAATGTTGTATCCAACCAGTTACTTAAAATCAAAAGGTTTGGGTAAAGACTGTGCACTTTTAACAGATGGCCGTTTCTCTGGTGGTTCTTCAGGCCTTTCAATTGGTCACGTATCTCCTGAAGCAGCGGAAGGTGGTGCGATTGGTCTGGTGGAAGATGGTGACCGTATCGAAATTGATATTCCAAATCGTACGATTCACCTGGCAGTGGATGATGCCACCATGGCAGCGCGCCGTGAAGCACAAGAAGCCAAAGGCTGGCAGCCTGCAGAACAGCGTCCGCGTAAAGTGTCTAAAGCACTGAAAGCGTATGCGATGCATACCACCAGTGCCTCGAAAGGTGCGGTACGTGATATCTAATTTGTAATTTTACAGATTTTAAAAGCACTCCAGACGGGGGTGCTTTTTTATTAATTGTTGAAAATAGCACGGTCGCATTTTACTTTGTGATTTTGCAATAATATTGCGTAGACAATGTTTTACTTTTGACAGCGCAAAAGTAACAAAACGCCTTTGTTTTCCTGATGCAGCATCCTTGCTGCACAGGAAAACAGCGACATCCATGTCGCTTCATCATGTGATCTGATTTGGGTAGAAAAATAATAAATGGATTAATGGGATTCGCAGAGTACAGAGTGTTGCTTTCATGTGTAGTCTGCTTTCTATACAATGACCTTAAAATAAATTGTCCAAGACCGAAGCTTAAAATTGGTCATCGCCCAGGAAGAGAATAATGAGTAAAGATAATATCCGCGAGCATTCAGCCCCGGTTTATGAAGGCATTGAAAATGCACCGGCGCGTTCCATGATGCGTGCTACCGGTTTTAAAGATGTTGATTTTGAACGGCCATTTATTGGCATTGCCTCGACCTGGGCCAATGTCACGCCTTGTAATATGCATATTGATGGTCTGGCCAGAACTGTAGAGCAGGGCGTGAGTGCTGCGGGCGGCAAAGGTATTATCTTCAATACCATTACCATTTCTGACGGAATTTCCAACGGTACGGAAGGCATGAAATATTCACTGCTATCACGGGAAGTGATCGCAGACTCCATTGAAACGGTCGTGGGCTGCCAGGCTTATGATGGGGTCATCGCGATTGGTGGTTGTGATAAAAACATGCCGGGCTGCATCATGGGGTTGGCGCGCTTAAACCGTCCGGGGCTGTTTATTTATGGCGGCACTATTAAACCGGGCGAAGGCCATACCGACATGATTTCGGTATTTGAAGCAGTCGGTCAATATGCCAAAGGTGAAATTAACGCGATTCAAGTCAAGCATATTGAAGAAGTATCCTTGCCGGGTCCGGGCTCTTGTGGCGGCATGTATACGGCCAACTCGATGGCCTCTGCAATTGAAGCACTCGGTATGAGCTTGCCGGGCTCCTCGGCACAGGAAGCGATTTCGGATGACAAGCAAATCGACTGTGCCCGTGCCGGTGAAGCAGTCATGAATCTGTTACGACTGGATATCAAGCCACGTGACATCATGACCAAGGCTGCTTTTGAAAATTCGATCAAGGTCTTGATTGCGCTGGGTGGTTCGACCAATGGCGTGTTGCATCTGCTAGCCATGGCGCATACCGCAGGGGTTGAATTGAGTCTGGATGACTTTGTCCGAATTGGCAAAGATATTCCGGTGGTGGCCGATGTGCGTCCATCCGGGAAATATTTAATGTCAGAACTGATTGCGATTGGTGGGATTCAACCACTGATGAAGCGCATGCTGGATGCCGGCATGCTGGATGGGTCCTGTTTAACGGTCACAGGTAAGACGCTGGCAGAAAACCTGGCCGATGTGCAGGACTATCCGGAAGGTCAGCAGATTATTCTGCCTTTTGATGCGCCCGTGAAAAAAGATTCCCATCTGGTGATTTTAAAAGGCAATTTGTCGCCGAAGGGCGCTGTGGCCAAGATTACCGGTAAGGAAGGTCTGCATTTTGCTGGCCCGGCACGGGTCTTTGAAGGCGAGCAGGGTGCCATGCGCGGGATTCTGGATGGCGAAGTCCAGCCGGGTGAAGTGGTGGTGATTCGTGGCGTCGGCCCTAAAGGTGGTCCGGGCATGCCGGAAATGCTGAAACCGACTTCTGCGATTATTGGTAAAGGTCTGGGCGCTTCGGTGGCTTTAATTACTGACGGACGCTTCTCTGGCGGCAGTCATGGTTTCGTGATTGGTCATGTGACGCCAGAAGCTTATGAGGGCGGCCCGATTGGTCTGGTGCAAAATGGTGATCAGATTTCGATTAATGCCGAAACTCGGGAAATGACCTGGCATGTCGCGGAAGAAGAAATTGCTGCACGTCAAGCGGCCTGGACCAAACCTCAGCCAAACTATACCCACGGTGCGCTGGCTAAATTCGCCAAACTGACTTCAGGTGCAGAAACCGGGGCGGTCACTGACCTGAATCTTGACCTCTAATCCATTGTTAAACATTGAACATTTGCTTATGACTTGATATAAGTTTTTACAGCATGCAGGGCTTTGGCTTCTGCGATCTTAAAAATAGATTATTCTGCGCAGCTTCTCATATGTTGAGCTGCGCACCGTCATTGTTGTCGAGGCCGATCTCATGTCCCTGTTACGCCGTTGGTTTGATCCAATCCGATCGAGTTGGTTTTACCAAAAACCGACCCGTCAAACGGTGTTATCTATTCAAGATGGGCTGAGTATTCATTTAAGGCTGGATGATGTGTACAGTTATCTGGCGGTACAGCAGTTGCCCCAGCTCGAAGAAATTTTAAGTCCAGAACTCAAGCCGCTGAAAGTCATCATTTCCAGTGAGCATGCCGAAGCGCCGAACCAGATGTCTTTTGATGAATGGCAGCACTACACGATTAATGATGCGAAAATCTTGTCGAAACAGCATCGTTTCAGTTTTCATGATACGCCAGAATTACCGACCGCTGAGGCCTTAAAACAGGCCGAACTGATTTTGCGGCATACACCGCTGCGTGGACAGGATTTCCTGTATTTGCTGGAAGATGTCTTCCATATGCTCTGGCAAAAACAGACCGGAAAATTACGAACTCTTTATGCCATGGCCAGTCGCCATCATCAGCCACAGGATTTTCCTGAACGTATTTTTGACCAGACTCCGATTCTGGCCAGCTATTTTAATTTAGGCGGTCGCCAGTATCAGGCGGTCGATGACCTGTTGCGTCTGACCCGGCGTCTGGAGCAGCAAAAACTGCTGACCGGTAATCCGATTTTTATGATCGATCACATTGAATGGCGTGAGCATCTGATCAGTGATGCCGAAGAGCTGAACGAGATCCAGTCGATGGATCCGGAACTGGACTTGTATATCGCGCTGGAAGACCCGATTTCCTGGCTGCTGCTGGCTTATATCAAGGAAGAACTGGCGGATTATTATAATATCCAGCTAAATGTCTATCCCTTGTCCTATCGCGGTCGGGATGATTTTGACTGGAGTCTGGCCACACGGTTATCCAAACGGACAGAAGTAGAATTTACCCCGTTCTGCCGGCCGACCGAGCAGGCGATTGCGCCAATGGCACAATTATTTTATAGCTGTCCCGAGGAGCAGCGGATCGAGGCGATGTACCAGATCTTGCAGGCCGTCTGGACCCGTGGTGAAGACCTGTCTTATGCACCCCATTTCAAACGTTTGCAGCAACAGTTAAATATTGTCGATCTGACCCAGGACGATATTCTGGCCAAGCTGCAGGACAATGATATGCTCTGTGAAATGAAGTCGCAGCCGAATTTTCCGGTACTGGAACTGCGCATAGATGATCAAAGTTATACATTTAATAGCCTATATCGGGTCTGGATGATTGAAAGTATTTTCAGTAATGTGTTAGAAGAAAAGTATAAGAGTAATAATCAAACTGAAAGTGAACTGAAAAAACATGGAAAAGATCAAAGCTGAATCACTAGAACATGCACGTCAACAGATCGATGCCATTGATACAGCTTTAGTTGAGCTGATCGCTGCGCGTCAATTTTATGTTGATCAAACCACCCGTTTCAAAAAAACCGAAACCGATTTACAGTCACCAGAACGTATGGAACAGATTGTAGAAAATGTCAGAGCTCTGGCGCAAAAACAAGGTGTCGATCAGGAGTTTATTGAACATCTATACCGTGAAATGTTCCAATACTTTATTCAACGTGAACTGAAAGAGTTTCGTCCTTAAACAGACACGTGCTTTAATAGAAGCCTTGCGGGGCTTCTTTTCATTTCTTTAATCGCAAAGTTGAAAAATATAAAGATAAAAAAAGCAGCCATTCGGCTGCTCAATACTTTTATTTCGAGTTTTATTTTTTATCGCCCAGGCTAAAGAACCAGTTCAGGATCAGTGCAGCAAACGTTGCCGTACCAATACCACCCAGATTGAAGCTGCCAAAAGTCAGGGCAAAATCACCCGTACCTAAAATAATGGTCACCGCAGCCACCATCAGGTTCTTGTTCTGCGAGAAATCGACCTTGTTCTCAATCCAGATTTTGGCACCAGCAATGGTAATCAAACCAAAGACTACAATCGAAGCACCGGTCAGAATCGCTGTCGGAATCGTGTGAATAATCGCACCAAACTTAGGCGATAAACCCAGGAACACAGCAAAGACACCCGCGACTGCAAAGATGATGGTCGAGTAAACCCGTGTCACGGCCATCACACCAATGTTTTCACCATAGGTAGTCATACCCGGCGCACCTACACCACCGGCTAAAGTGGTTGCAACACCATCTGCCACAAAGGCTTTACCAATATGCGGATCGAGGTTTTCACCGGTCATCGCGCCTACGGCTTTAATATGGCCCAGATTTTCAGCCACCAGAATCAAGGCAATCGGTGCAATGATCAACATGGCATTCAATTCAAAGGTCGGCGCGTGGAAAGTCGGTAAACCGAACCAGGCTGCTTGCTGAATAGGAAGGAAGTTGATCGCAGTGCCATAACCCATGACATTACTGAGTACGAAGTAAATCAGATAAGCCAATAACAGGCCAACCAATAACAGCAGGCGCTGTAATAAGCCACGGGTGAATACGGCAATTGAACCCATGCACAACACAGTGACCAGAGACATCCACATATTGAAGGTATTGCCCATCACACTTTTCACTGTGACTGGAGCAAGGTTCAGGCCAATGATCATCACCACGGCACCGGTCACTACCGGTGGCATCAGCTTTTCAATCCAGCGGGTGCCCGTCGCCATGACCAGAAAGCCCATGAGTGCATAGAAGATGCCACATGCGATAATCCCGCCTGCTGCAACGCCAATATTTGGATTCAGTCCGCCACCACCCGCATAACCTGTTGCTGCGATGACCACACCAATAAAGGCAAAGCTTGAACCTAGATAACTTGGAACCCGGCCACCGGTGATTAAAAAGAACAGAATAGTACAGATCCCTGACATTAGAATCGCCAGGTTAGGATCAAAGCCCATTAAAAAAGGTGCCAGTACAGTCGCGCCAAACATGGCAAAAGCATGTTGTACACCCAAAATGACCGTTTGTGCGGGTGGCAAATACTCTGCGGTACCTACTGGTCGTGCATCGATACTACCCTCATAAGGGCGCCATTTGGGAAACCAACTGGACATAAAATGAGCACTCAAAAGATAAATTGTGCACATCATACTCTTGTTCTTTAGAAGATTTAATCACTTAAACAAAATTTTTGTTCAAATTAATTCTATGACTTTATTTAAGATTTTACCGGGCGGTAAAAGAATACTGGGTTAAAAGTAAAGTGAAATCAGTAGATTAATTTCTTATTATGAATAGGGGTATCTATAAATAAATCTGATTTACTATATAAAATAAAATATTTCCTGGCTATTGACTGGTCAATAAAAAAGCACATCACCAGGATGTGCTTTCAAATGGGCATTTTTGCTTAGCCAGTATTACGCAGACCGGCCGCAATCCCGGCAATACTGACCATCAGCGCATGATCCACCGGGGTGTTTTCGGCCTGTTGCTGTTGCAGATATAAACGGCGACGTTTCATCAGTTCAGCTTGCAGCAAGTGCAAGGGTAGCAGATACGGCTTACGCACCTTCATAGACTGATCCAGTACGCCGTTACTGCTGAGCAGTTTCGACTCGCCTTTCAAGCTTAACAAGGTTTGTACAGCATCTTGCAAACGCTGGCGTAACTCTGTTCCCAGAATTTTCATATCTTCATCCTGAGTCAGATGCGATTCATAATACAGTGCCACATGGGCATCGGCTTTAGACAATACCATTTCCAGCATATCAATCAGGGTCTGGAAATATGGCCACTCGGCCAGCATCTCATCGAGTACTGTACGTTGTCCCTGATCCAGGACTTCATTCAGTGCAGCACCGGTCCCGAGCCAGGCAGGTAACATCAGGCGAATCTGGGTCCAGGCAAATACCCAAGGGATGGCACGCAAGGATTCAATGCCGCCGCTGACTTTACGTTTGGCAGGACGTGAACCCAGCGGCAGCATTTGTAGTTCAAGCTCAGGAGTAACGGTACGCAGGTATTTTACAAAATGCGGATTTTCCCGTACGGTCTGGCGATAGACCTGAACCGACAGTTCGGTCATTTGATGCATCAGGTCGCGCCATTCTTGTTTCGGCTCAGGTGGCGGCAGCAGCGTCGCTTCCAGGGTTGCAGCAGTATAAATTTCCAGATTTTGCAGCGCGATTTCTTCCAGCCCGAATTTAAAGCGGATCATTTCGCCCTGTTCAGTCACCCGGATTGCACCGGAAATAGAGCCCGGTGGCTGAGAGAACAAGGCTTGCTGGGTTGGCGCACCACCACGGCTGATCGAACCGCCACGACCATGAAACAGGGTCAATTGCACGCCATGTTGCTGGGCAACTGCGGTCAGTTCTTCCTGGGCACGATACTGTGCCCAGTTGGCCGACATAAAACCGGCATCTTTGGCAGAATCCGAATAGCCAATCATGACCTCATGTTTGCCCTGAATATGCTGTTTATACCAGTGCATATTGAACAGGGTCGACATGGTTGCGGCTGCACCATCCAGATCTTTTAATGTTTCAAACAGGGGAACCACCCGTAACGCCTGTTCAATCCCGGCTTCTTTTTGTAAAAGCAGTACCGCCAAGACATCACTTGGATATTCTGCCATGGAAATAATATAGGCACCCAGAGACTCGCTCGGCTGTTCGGCCAGTGTGCGCATGGTGGCAAAGACTTCCTGTACATCCGGATGTTCAATCAGGCTGCCGGCCGGTTCATTCAGATGTTTCGGCAGTAACGGACGTTTGCTTTGCAATTCCTGCAATAAAAAGTTTTGACGGGCCTGTTCGGTCCAGGTTTCAAAATTCCCCAGTCCTAAATATTCAGTAATGGCTGAAATCGCCTGGCGGTGACGGCCGGATTCCTGGCGGATATCTAGTTTTAGCAGTTCGATCCCAAAACTGTTGACCCGGTAAATAAAGTCCAGCAGGCTGCCATTGGCAATTTCAGCCAGATTGCAGTCCATCAGCGAGCGGTAACAGGTCAGGAGCGGTTGTAAAAGTTCGTCTTTACTTTTAATCACCAGACTGTCATCGGCATCATTGCCTTTTAATTTTTCTGCCAGCCAGTGCCGCGTCGCTTTCAGGCGGGTACGGGTGTCACGTAAATATTCACGATAGGGTTCAGGATGGGGCTGGCCCAAGGCTTCGGAAATTTCCGGACTACATTGCTGAATGGACAGTTCCCAGCGCAGGTTTTCAATATCACGTACATAAAGGTCGGCTGCTTTCCAGCGCGACAGCCACAGTACTTCCTGAGTGACGGTGTGGGTGACATTCGGGTTGCCATCACGGTCACCACCCATCCAGGAGGCAAAACGTACTGGCGCTACATCTAAGGGCAGGTTCTGGCCACATTGCGCTTGCACCATGCCATTTAGTTCGCGGATAAATTTCGGGACCGCATTCCACAGGGTCTGTTCAATGGTGGTAAAACCCCATTTGGCTTCATCGATCGGAGTCGGGCGATGCTGACGGATTTCATCGGTTTGCCAGGCGGAGCTGATCAGCTGTTTCAGATCGGCCAGGACTGCCTGACGTTCACGTGGCGTCAGTTTCTGCTGGTCGAATTTGGACAGGGCATTATTGATGCCATCATATTTTTGAATCAGGGTGCGGCGGCTGACTTCTGTGGGATGGGCGGTCAGGACCAGTTCAATTTTCAGTTCACAGATTTGCTGATACAGCGTATCGGCAGAAATCTCCTGCTGTTTAAATTTTTCAAATAAAGGCACCAGAGGATTGGGCGATTCTGCAGTGTCATCAAACTCGCTCTGACGGCGACGACGTACCACATGATATTGTTCGGCAATATTGGCAAAGTTTAAAAAGTGGGTAAAAGCACGGGTCAGTGGCAGGATTTCTGCATCTTCCAGACTCAAAAACAGTTGTTCCAGTTGTTTTTCTGCTTCGACCTGTCCATCGCGAGCGCCTTTGGACAGGGCACGGATCTGCTCGATCTGATTAAACAAATCCTGCCCGGCATGTAATTTTAAGGTTTCCCCAAGCAAATTACCCAGTAAGCGTACGTCTTCGCGTAGTGGTGCATCAATCTGTTGAATCATTTTTTATTCCCTCACATGCATGCTTTGACTATACCGCGACTGCATGACAATCCAAGTCCCCTAGAGACAAAAGTTGCAGAGCATTGGCTACTTTTTTAGCAACTTTTAGGCCACATACGGTGATCGGTGATCAGTCCGAAAGAAAGGAGTTAATCCGGCAGGGCATATTTCAGCATAAACAGTTCAATGGCCTCGCTAATAATCTGTTGCTGTTCTGCGCTTGAAGGGGGAGGGCTGAGACCCAGCAGGATTTTCTGATGACGGGTTCCCGTCAGCAGGGACACGATCAGCTCGGTCTGTTTTTCTGGAAGATCGACCCGAATAAAGCGGTATTGCTGGGCCAGAGCAAAGAAATCATTCCAGACTGCATCCAGTTTGCTATGCGAGGCCTGATAAAACTGTTCTGCCAGAGGACTTTGCTGCGAGGCCAGTTCCATCAGTAGCAGGTCCAGCTTGATCGCTTCTGGTAAATGAATAATATTTAAAGCGCGCTGACAGGCCTGATAAAACTCCTGCGCAAAGTCACTGCTCGGCTGCAAGAGTTGAGGATGTTCATGCAGAATGGCTTCACAGGTATCCTCAATCGCACAGCTAAACAGGGTCGCCTTATCCTGAAAATGGTTATACACCGTCAGCTTGGTTACACCTGCCTCACGTGCAATCTGGTTCATGCTGGAGGCATGATAGCCATGCGCTAAAAACAGCGCTTTGGCCACGCTGAGTATGCGCTGACGCTTTTCCAGATCCTTGGGTCGTCCTACAGGTATTTGCACAATTTCTTCCAAAAAAAGTCAACACGGTCATTGCTTTGATGATTCAGTTGTAATTAGTGTACCTGGTGGTATATTAATTAAAAAACAAGCAATTCAATATATCAGCATAGTTTGCCCTAAAAAAGATGATCAGATAAGAGCGAATAAGATGAGCAGGATTTACAGCGTATTGGCTGGCATGGTGGTGCTTTGCAGCGTGACCTTAACCGGGTGCAGCAAAGATACTGCTGCAGCAGAACAGGAAGTTCCCTTTGTCATGGTGGCCACACCCACCACTTCACAGCATGAATTAAAAAGTTATGCCGGTGATGTGCAGGCGCGCCAGCAAACGGCGCTGGCCTTTCGGGTCGCTGGACAGGTGACCCAGCGCTTCGCCGATGTGGGTGACCAGGTCAAAGTCGGGCAAGTCCTGGCAACTCTAGATGTCAAAGATGCCCAGCTGCAGCTGAATGCAGCACGTGCCCAGCTGGAAAGCGCGCAGTCTGCCACTAAGATTGCTCAGGATGAATTACAACGTTTCAAGCAGTTATTGCCATCCAATGCCGTGAGCCGCTCACAATATGACGCGATCGAAAACCAGTACAAGACCGCCCTGTCAAATCTGAAGCAGGCACAATCCAATTATGATACCGCTAAAAACCAGACTGCTTATAACCAGCTGATTGCCACCAGAAACGGCGTGATCACTGCACGCAATATAGAAACAGGACAGGTGGTGGCTGCCGGGCAGGCGGCGTATGAACTGGCGATTGCCGGTGAGCGTGAAGTGGTAATTGGCGTACCGGAACAGGCTATTTCGGAGATCAAGGTTGGACAGGCAGCTACAGTGACATTATGGTCCAAACCTGAAGAAAAATTTGCCGCTTTTGTTCGCGAGATTTCACCGGCAGCAGACCAGTCGCGGACCTTCAGGGTTAAAGTTTCCTTACGTGAAGGCAATGGCCAGATCCAGCTGGGACAAAGTGCCCGGGTATTTTTTCAGCACAGCCGCGATAATATGCTCAGTGTGCCGCTATCCAGTGTCTCGGCAACGGATCAGCAGGCTTATGTCATGGTGGTCCAGCCCGATCATACCTTACGTAAAGTCCCGGTCCAGCTCGGTGCCTATGGCCGGGACAGTGTTCCTGTACTCAGTGGGCTCAAGCCGGAAGACTATGTGGTGATTGGTGGCGTACATCTGCTGCGTAACCAGCAAAAAATCAATCCGATTGATCGTGAAAACCGTCGTGTGACCATTCAGGCAGGGAGTTAAGCATGAACTTTAACCTGTCGGAATGGGCTTTAAAAAATAAAGGTCTGGTGCTGTATTTCATGATCCTGCTCGGTCTGATCGGCATCGTCTCTTATTCCAAACTGTCACAAAGTGAAGATCCACCTTTTACCTTTAAAGTCATGGTAATCCAGACCTATTGGCCGGGTGCCAGTGCCAAAGAAATCTCCCTGCAGGTCACTGACCGGATTGAAAAGGAACTGATGACCACGGGACAGTATGAGCGCATCATGGCCTATTCGCGTCCGGGTGAATCCATGGTGACTTTTGTTGCCAAGGATTCCCTGGCTTCGAAAGATGTCGCTGATGTCTGGTATAACGTGCGCAAGAAGGTGGGCGATATCCGGCATGAATTGCCACAAGGGGTACAAGGGCCGTTCTTTAATGATGAATTCGGCGATACCTTTGGCAATATTTATGTGCTCAAGGGTAAAGATTTTGACTATGCGACCCTCAAGGAATACGCCGACCGCTTACAGCTGCAACTGCAACGGGTCAAAGATGTTGCCAAAGTTGAGCTGATTGGCCTACAAGACCAGAAAATCTGGATTGAGATTTCCAATACCAAGGCCATTCAGCTGGGCGTTCCAGTCATGGCGATTCAGCAAGCCCTGCAGCAGCAAAATGCCACCACCCAGTCCGGTTTTTTTGAAACCGGTTCAGACCGGATTCAGGTGCGAGTCAGTGGTGCATTAAACAGTGTTGAAGAATTAAGACAGATGCCGCTGCTGGTCAATGGCAAAACTATTCAGCTGGGAGATGTCGCAGAAGTCTATCGAGGCTTTAGTGATCCGGCACAGCCCCGGATGCGCTTTATGGGCGAAAACGGCATTGGTATTGCTGTATCGATGCGCAAGGGTGGGGACATCATTGCCTTGGGTAAAAATCTGGAACAGGAATTCGCCCGCCTGCAAAAAGCTCTGCCACTCGGCATGGAGCTGCAAAAAGTCTCCGATCAGCCGGTGGCAGTCAAACGCAGCATTAACGAATTTATGAAAGTGCTGGCAGAAGCGGTGGTTATCGTATTGCTGGTCAGTTTTTTCTCGCTCGGTTTCCGGACCGGTCTGGTGGTGGCTTTCTCGATTCCGCTGGTGCTGGCCATGACTTTTGCCGGTATGCAGCTGTTTGATGTCGGACTGCATAAAATTTCCCTGGGGGCCCTGATTCTGGCTCTCGGTCTTTTGGTCGATGATGCCATTATCGCCATTGAAATGATGGCGATTAAGATGGAGCAGGGTTATAGCCGTTTACAGGCGGCCGGGCATGCCTGGCGCACCACGGCTTTTCCCATGCTGACAGGCACCCTGATTACCGCTGCCGGTTTCCTGCCGATCGCCACTGCAGCATCGAGTACCGGGGAATATACCCGTTCGATTTTCCAGGTGGTGACCATTGCATTGCTGGTGTCCTGGATTGCCGCGGTACTGTTTGTGCCATATTTAGGCGATAAACTTCTGCCGGATTTCAACAAGGATTTAATTCAGAAAGCGCCGTGGTATCAGCGTCTCTGGGCACGTCTACGCAAACAGCCAGAACCTCAGCCGATTGTGCATCATGCCGGAGAACATTATGACCCTTATCAAACCCGGTTTTATCAGGGCTTTCGCCGTTGGGTCGATGCCTGTGTGACCTATCGTAAAACTGTCATTGTTGCCACGGTCGGAATTTTTATTCTGTCTATTTTAATGTTTAAGCTGGTGCCGCAGCAGTTTTTCCCACCCTCGAACCGGGCTGAAATTCTGGTGGATCTCAAACTTGAAGAAGGTGCTTCACTGAAGGCCACTGAAGCTGCAGTAAAAAAAGTAGAAGCCTTTTTATCGAAACAAGAGGGCATTGATAACTATGTGGCTTATGTCGGGATGGGTTCGCCGCGTTTCTATTTACCGCTCGATCAGCAGTTGCCGCAAACCAGTTTTGCCCAGTTTGTGGTATTGGCTTCATCGCTGGAAGACCGTAATGAAATCCGCAAATCCTTAAGTGACCAGATTCGCAGGTTATTGCCGGAAGTGCGTACCCGGGTGTCCTTGCTGGAAAATGGTCCACCTGTGGGCTATCCACTGCAGTTCCGGGTATCGGGTGAAGACTTAGGATTAGTTCGTGAATGGGCGCAGAAAGTTGCAGCCACCGTGGGAGAAAATCCAAATACCACCAATGTGCATCTGGACTGGGGCGAGCCGAGCAAAGTCATCAAATTACAGATTGATCAGGATCGTGCCCGTCAGCTTGGGGTGAGCAGCAGTGAACTGGCCAATGTACTGAATAGCTCGATTTTAGGGGCCGGCATTGATCAGTATCGGGAAAAACGTGAACTGATCGAAATCCGTTTACGTGGTGCTCAGGCTGAACGGGTGGAGGTAGCATCTTTAGCCAGTCTGGCCGTTCCAACCGCAACCGGTACATCGGTACCTTTGGCGCAGCTGGCCAAAATTGAATACAGCTTTGAAGAAGGCCTGATCTGGCATCGTAACCGCTTGCCGACCATTACTGTGCGTGCCGATATTCGTAGCAAACTGCAGCCCGCTACTGTGGTCAATGAACTCAAAGAGCCACTGGAAAAAATCCGGGCAGAGCTGCCGAATGGCTATCTGCTGCAAGTGGGCGGTACAGTTGAAGAATCGGCTCGCGGACAGAACTCGGTGAATGCCGGCATGCCTTTATTCCTCGCAGTCGTCATGACCTTGCTGATGATTCAGCTTAAGAGCATATCACGGGCCTTTATTGTATTTCTGACTGCACCTTTGGGCATTATCGGAGTAGTGTTATTCCTGTTAATTTTCAATAAACCTTTCGGTTTTGTTGCGATGCTCGGGACGATTGCCTTATCGGGAATGATCATGCGCAATTCGCTGATTCTGATTGACCAGATCGAGCAGGATATTCAGGCCGGAGAGTCGCAGTGGGATGCCATCATCAATGCCACAGTACGCCGTTGTCGTCCGATCGTATTGACCGCACTGGCTGCAGTTCTGGCGATGATTCCCTTGTCCCGCAGTATTTTCTTCGGGCCGATGGCGGTGGCGATTATGGGGGGGTTGATTGTGGCGACATTATTGACCTTGTTTTTCCTGCCTGCCCTATATGCACAGTGGTTTAAAGTGAAAAAAAGTTTAAATTCTGTTTAAATTTGTCATAATTTCAGGTGCGAAATTTGGAAATTTTCAATATAGTAGCACCTGAGATTTTTATAATTTAAAAAAATAAGTAATTGCTGCATTGGCCGAGCTGCCAATACGGTAACGAGGTTGAACCGAACATGACTCAAGATACATTAACCAAGATGCGACGTTCCGTAGCGATGGCTTATGTCTTCATGTTTTTGGCCTTATTTACCCTGTTTAGTGGACTATTGGCCTACTGGTTCGCACGTAAAGTCGCTCAAGTTGATTATGCCGAGGTCTGGTTACAGGCACAGGCGCTGTGGATCATGCGCAATATCGTGATTTATACCATTTTGGCGATCTTCGCTGCGCTGTGGTTTATTCCCCTGTTTTTCTTTGCCTGGGACAGCCAGTTATGGGTCAAAGCCTGTGTGGTGACCGGCGTGATTTTCAGCTTTATTGCTTTTATTTTCCTGATCAATGCCTGGTTTAAAGGCATCCATAAATTCTCTCAAAACAAAGCTGTGTTCTAAAGCATATAATTTTTTTCATATTTCCCCTTGTAAAACTCGGTTTGACCCCAATTTCAGACCTCAGTTGAATATTAAACAAAATTCCGTGAGGAGCATCGCCAGACATGGCTAAACGTGATTATTATGAGGTTTTGGGCGTCGCTAAAACCGCTAGTGATGATGAAATCAAAAAAGCCTACCGTAAGTTGGCGATGAAATATCATCCAGACCGTAACCCGGACAATGCTGAAGCTGAAGAGAAATTCAAAGAAGCAGCAGAAGCCTATGAAGTGCTCTCTGATGGTGAAAAGCGCAGCATGTACGACCGTATGGGCCATCAGGCCTTTGAAGGTGGTATGGGCGGCGGTGGCGGCTTCGGCGGTGGTTTCAGCGCAGAAGACATTTTTAGCCAGTTCGGTGATATTTTCGGTGGTGCTTTTGGTGGCGGCGGTGGTCGTGGCCAGCAGCGCGCACGCCGTGGTTCTGACTTACGCTATGTGATGGAACTGACCCTGGAAGAAGCGGTCAAAGGCGTCAAGAAAACCATTACCTTTACTGCACCGGCACCGTGTGATGCCTGTGATGGTAAGGGTTCAAAAAATCCAAACGATGTAGAAACCTGCCGTACCTGTCATGGTGCTGGTCAAGTGCGCATGCAGCAAGGTTTCTTCTCCGTACAGCAAACTTGTAGTACCTGTCGTGGTCAGGGCAAGATCATCAAGAACCCATGTAATAAATGTCATGGTTCAGGTGTGTCGGATCGTCAGCAAACTCTGGAAGTCACTATTCCTGCGGGTGTGGATAATGGCGACCGCGTTCGTTTGACCGGTAAGGGTGAAGCAATCCGTGATGGTCAGTCAGGTGACTTGTACGTAGAAGTGGTGGTGCGTGAGCATGAAATCTTCCAGCGTGATGGCGCTGACCTGTATATGGATGTGCCGGTATCAATTGCTGATGCAGCCTTAGGTAAGGAAGTTCAGATTCCTACGCTGGATGGCCGTGTTAGTCTGAAAATTCCTGAAGGTACGCAAACAGGTAAACTGTTCCGTTTACGTGGTAAGGGTGTTAAACCGGTACGTACCAGCATGCAAGGTGACTTGCTGTGCCGTATTGTGGTAGAAACTCCAGTCAACTTAAGTGCACGTCAACGTGAACTGTTAAAAGAACTGCAAGAAACCATGGATGGTGAAGATAGCAAATCATCACCAAAGAAAAAATCATTCTTTGATCGTTTGTTTGATTAATTGAGTGAAAGTAAAAAAGGACGCTGAGGCGTCCTTTTTTATTATGTAGATAAGATACTCTAGATTAGAAGATGCTATTTATTGTTTGATAAGTCTCGCTTAAACATAAAAACCGCCTAAAAAGCGGTTTCTGTTTTTATATTTGACTATCTAAATAGAAAGTATGAGTCCAAATTTGGAGGGTGATAGATATTTTGTAAGTGAGAAAAAAGCATCATTCCCGAAATTAAAAAGGCCAATATTGTTATTACAGAGCTATATAATCGCATTCATTACTTATCAAATTTACCAGTACAGCAGATTACTCTTATTTTGTTATCATGACAATGAAAGCTTAATCTTATTGAAATAATTATAAATTTTACTTTTTAATAAATAAAATAAATATATATATAAGAAAACTTGATTAATTAAATTTTTCGTGTATAGTTAACTTAACTAGAAAAAAGTCTTGTTTCGGTAAATCTTCTTTAAGTATCGTAGTTTTAGTCATAATCCTTCGTTTTTTTTCAGATTTTAAGTCTCATTCTTTATTATTTCAAAGTTATATTCAGTCAATAAATTGACTAAAAATTATTAAAAAATTAGTAGGATATATTATGTCAAACTCAAATGTTGTTAAAGGTACTGTAAAGTGGTTCAACGAAACTAAAGGTTTTGGTTTCATTCAACAAGAATCAGGTCCAGATGTTTTTGCTCATTTCAGCGAAATCGCCAGTTCAGGTTTTAAAACCTTAATGGAAGGCCAACTGGTTGAATTCAGTGTAGCTCAAGGTCAAAAAGGACCGAATGCTGTAAATATTGTTGCTATCTAAGCAAGAATAAACAGTAAAAAAAAGCACTTAATAAGTGCTTTTTTTATCGTTCAAAATTTAATTTTAAGTTATTTTCCAAATTGGAAAAATCTTTAGAAAAACAGGATTCAAGTTGTTAAAAATAAATGATTTAATTGCAAAATCTAAAAATGGTACTGAAATTATTGTTTCGTTAATTCCTCTCAATAAAATGCAAAATACACGTCAGGGTTTAAAAAGAATTGAAGTGGGTAAAAGAGTTCTTCTTTCATCTGGAGTTGAGGTAGATTTAAACTTAGATGGCCGTACATTCTATACTTCTCTAAATCAATTATTTAAGCTAAATCATAAAGTTATTTAAAGATAAAATTAAGAAACATCAATTTTTAGTGGAGATTTTGCCACTTTAACTATTATTAAAGGTATAGATATGCTTAAACAAAGTATCAGTGTGAAGGATCAGTTTGGGGCTCAACACGCTATTCAAGCAACAGTCGATCATCATTTTTCTAAAACACAATCTCATTCCAATATAAAACATATCACTGTAGATGGTGAAGATATTCGTCCCAGTTTTGAAATGTGCTTTCAAAGTACCTTAAGTGGAAAAATTTTCAAAATTGTATAGACCAGGCAAATTTTGCTTTAGGTATTATTATTTTTAATAAGTTCCCTAAGAGCTAGATAATTCATTTGCTCAATCTAAGGACTGATTTTTGTATAAAGCAAAATTGAGTCCTTTTAATCTCAATAAGACTTAAAATCTTATCTGCTCATCAATTCAAAAGTAGATATTCATAATTAAAATTTAGTAAAAAGTCTTGCATAAGAATCCTGTTAATCTAACTGAGATTTAAATCATCAAGATTTTGAGCTCAATTAATAATGGCGAGACTAAACAGGAAAAACTGTATTGGCAAGTCGTCTGTTTAACTTCACAAATCAGTAATCTCAGTAAATCAATGCAAAATCATAGCGATAAAATTATGAATAAGCTTATTTCAGTTATATGAGTAATTGCTAAAAACTATATGACGAGTCAAGTTGATGTATATCGTATAGCTTTGACGGAAGTGATTGCCTAACTTCTTAAGCTTGATTAAAACTCTTATCAATATCAGTGATTTCACTCTTTGAGTATTTTCATTGATTTTTATGCAATGCATCTTAGTGTTATTCTGCAGTTTTGCTATAGTAAGAGCAATTTTGGATCAACATCAGGACTATGTTATGTCAGCTACACCACGCATTGGGATCTTAGGTGCAGGCGGCCGTATGGGACGTATCCTTATTCAGGCAGTGCATGAAGCAGGTTATCAGTTGGCGGCTGCGGTAGAACGCCCTGAAAGTACACTATTAGGTGCAGATGCGGGTGAACTTGCCGGAATTGGTGCAACAGGTGTCAAGGTGGTGGGTAGCCTTAGCGATGTAGTCAAAAACTGTGATGTGGTGATTGATTTCACTGCGCCAGCAGCGACCGTCAATCATCTGAAAATCTGCCGTGAAGCAGGTGTCGCCATCGTGATCGGTACGACGGGTATGAATGATGAGCAAAAAGCCTATCTGGATCAATCTGCGACGGAAACTCCTGTAGTGTATGCAGCGAATTATTCAGTGGGTGTGAATGTATCGATCAAATTGCTTGAACTGGCCTCTAAAGTTTTTGGTGATACCGTAGATATCGAAGTGATTGAAGCACATCACCGTCACAAAGTAGATGCGCCATCGGGTACAGCTTTGATGTGGGGTGAGGCGATTGCGGAAACTTTAGGCCGTGACCTGAAAGAAGATGCGGTCTATTGCCGTGAAGGTCATACCGGTCCGCGTGAGCGTAAGAGCATTGGCTTCCAGACCATTCGTGGTGGCGATATTGTCGGTGAACATACCGCCATGTTTATTGCCGATGGGGAACGTGTGGAAATTACTCATAAAGCGACCAATCGCATGAACTTTGCTTCTGGTGCGGTACGTGCTGCGGCTTGGGTCGTAGGTCGTGAAGCGCGTAAATATGATATGAAAAACGTGCTTGGTTTTAACGATATTCAGGTTTAAAACCGAGTTAAAATCATTTATAAAAAAGTATAAAACTAGAATAAGACGAATAATATAATGCAAAAAATGATTTTCCTGCTCTGTGCAGTGGCACTTGGTGCCATTGCACAGGCAAAGCCTGTCGGGACGCCTAAACTCAGTATTCATAAAAATAATATCAAGGTCTGGACTTACCAGAATGAAGAAAACCCGGTCTTTCTCTATAAAGCTGAAACCACCTATACTGCGCCTGTTGAAAATGCCGTTTCCCTCATTTTGAATGTTGAGCATGCCGTGCAATGGGTTCCCTATATGGGTAGCATCAAGATCCTGTCCCGCGATGATAAAAAAGGTGACTTTACCCTGTATATGGTGCTGGATTTTCCATTTCCCTTAAAAGACCGTGACCTGATTGTACAGGGCAAGATGATCAAGGAAGCCAATGGCCAGATCACCATCAAGAATAAAGCCATCCAAAGTGGCTATCCTTTAAATCCGGATTATGTGCGTTTAACCGATTATCAGGGCGACTGGACTTTTCAGAAACTAGCCAATAACAAGGTCAAGGTTTCAACCTATGGTTATGCCAATCCGGAAGGTTCTATTCCTTTGACCTTCGTAAATATGTTCGTGCAACAACAACCTTATCAGATGCTGCAGAAAATGAAGACCGAGCTGGCCAAGCCTTCACCTATTGCGGTCTTGCCTGAAGCCCTGCAATAAAAAAGACCCAATCGCTGGGTCTTTTTAACAGCTAAAAATAGGCAGGATTTAAGCTGTAAAATCTGCTTTAAGTACAATCCGGTAACGGGCTTTGCCAGAATGCAGATGTTCAATCGCCTGGTTCAGTTGTGACATCGGGAAGACTTCAATTTGCGGAGCAATATTTTTACGTGCAGCAAATTGGAGTAACTGACGTAATGCCGCCGGCGAACCTGTCGGTGAACCGGTAACTGACTTGGCTCCACCAATCAGCATGCCAGCCGGAATCTGCATCGGCTCAAGTGGTAAACCCAGCATATGCACAGTGCCATTCGGTGCCAAAGTTGCCAGATAAGCCTGCCAGTTCAAGGTGACATTGACAGTACTCAGTAATAAATCAAACTTGCCACGCTGGGCTTTTAATGCAGCGACATCACGACTGTTCACTACATGGTCAGCGCCCATGGCTTTCAGTTCATCAGTTTTATCCAGGTTCGAGGTGAAGGCAGTAATTTCACAGCCCCAGGCTTTCAGCAGCTTGATGGCCATATGTCCTAAACCGCCAATGCCAATTACGCCCACATGATGAATGGCCTGAATCTGATGTTTCAGGATCGGATCAAAGACGGTAATCCCGCCACAGAGCAGGGGTCCGGCACTTTCAGGATCAAGATCTTCGGGTAGGGGAATGACCCATTGCCAGCCGGCACGCACTTTGTCGGCAAAACCACCGGCATGTCCGACAATGGTCGCCACCTGACCGCCAGTACACAGCACTTGCTGGCCCGAAATACAAGGATCGCAATATTGACAACTTTCCGCTGTCCAGCCGATGCCAACCCGTTGCCCAACTTTCAGGCCTTTGGCTTCTGCACCCAGATGGGTAATGGTGCCGATAATCTCATGTCCTGCTACGACCGGATACACTGAAGAACCCCAGTCATTGTTAATGACTGAAATATCAGAATGACAGAGACCGCAGTATTCCACTTTGACTTCGACCTGATGCGGCTGCAGTTCTCCGGCATCGAATTGATAAGGTTCCAGTTCCGCACCTGCGGACATGGCAGCATAAGCTTGAATAATATTATTCGACATGATTTCAGCTCTTATTTAAATGCGAGGATATTGTTTTAAAGTCACAATGATTTTCATGGTCATCGACCATACCAACGGCCTGCATAAAGGCATAGCAAAGGGTGGGTCCGACAAATTTAAAACCAGCCTGTTTGAGTGCTTTAGACATCTTCTGGCTCTCAATGGTTTGAGCAGGCGCCTGACGATAATCCACAACATCATTATTCAATCGCGGTTGCTGGGTAAAAGACCAGAGCCATTCCACCAGATTGATTCCTTGCTGTCGGAGCTTCAGCCATGCTTGGGCATTTTCGCGAATGGCATTGAGTTTGCCGCGATGCCGTATCAGGCTAGCATCTTCAAGTTTTATTTGGAGTTGTTGATCTGTAAGTGAGGCGATAGATTCGATCGAATATTGAAAAAAATGTTCACGATAAGCTTCACGTTTTTTAAGAACGGTAATCCAGGCCAGACCGGCCTGCTGTCCTTCCAGACACAGCATTTCAAACAGGCGATTTTCATCCAGTAGGGCCTGTCCCCATTCCTGATCATGGTAGGCAATATACAGTGGATCATCGGAGCACCAGCCACAGCGTTGCACAGTCATGTGATGCTCCTTGTTTTTATGGTTTTATAATTTAAACACAGTCCATTGATCCTGCTGATTGTCCCAGTACGACAATTCAGCCTGATCCAGATCGCTAAATAGAATCCACATATCTTTACCGGCCTTGTCGGCATAACCAGTACTGATCAGAAGCGCATCCTCGGTAATTTCCATCACCCAGCCCTGGTAAGTTTGACCATTCAATACAATTTTTTGTTGATTGCCTGATTCAGCAAATTCTACCAGACGATTGATCAACGCTTCTGACATGTAAATATCCTAAAATTAACGTAAATAGGGATAGGGATTGACCACACCGCGACCCTTACCCTGTAAATAAATTCCATAATGTAGATGTGGTGCAGTGTGCCGGGCATTACCGCTGTTGCCGACATAACCGATCAGCTGGCCTTTTTTGACATAGTCGCCCACTTTTAAGCCACGTTTATGTCCATCCAGATGCGCATAATAATGCCAGGAGCCGCCCGGGCCCAGAATCCAGACTACTTTACCACCCAAATTGTTGTTACGTAAATCTGCAATCAGGCCCTCAGTCGCGCTAAAGACTTCGGTTCCACGTGGAGCCATGATATCAATGCCTTCATGTAAACGTCCGCGACTGCGCGAAGCGCCCCAGGTATCTGATAATTCACGTGCCTGTACGCGTGCCACCGGGATGGGCAGAGAGGACGGCACTCGCATACTTTTCAGTTTTTGCACGACGATAGGATTGAGCTGTACAGCAGGGGGTTTTTTCGGTGTACTGCTACAGGCGGTTAGTAATATGGCAATTAAAGCCACCCAGGTCAAAGCAAGATATTGGCGCACGCTATTCATCCTTAAATATTGGCAATGCTCATTCTGAGCTGATCGGTTTTTTGCTTTGTCCAGACTATGTCATACATTTACCGCAGAGATCAATTTTTTCATCGCTGTTGGAAGACCGCAATCAATGCCTGTCTCTGGACGCATCCAGTTGCCTTGCAGTTCAATCGCCAGATGTTCCTGCTGATCCTGATCCACTGCAAAAACGATTGCTTCAAGCTGCCAGGTGAAGTGGGTGAAACTATGGCTGATCTGGACTTTTTTGAGGATATTTTTCAGGCCAAGTTGCTGGCATTGCTGTTCAAATTCATGTGCATTTTCAATAATTGGCAGACACCAGAGACCGCCCCAAAGACCGCTATTGGGACGTTGCTGCCAAAGCCAGTCTGTACCGGACTGGATTAGCAGGACCTGAGCAGAGCGTACAGGAACTGGTTTTTTGGCCTTTTTGAAAGGCAATTCATTTTCCAGTCCTTGCTGATGTGCCTTGCAATGCTGCTGCATTGGACAATACAGACACAAAGGCTTTTTCGGGGTACATACGGTCGCGCCCAGATCCATAATTGCCTGGGTATAGTCATGATTGCGTTCGATAGGACAGAGTTGTTCTGCCAGTTGCCATAAGGCACGCTCATGCACCGGTTTGGACAGATCATCTTCAATGGCAAAGAAACGTGACAATACCCGTTTGACATTGCCATCCATGATTACGCCATATTGACGTAAACCGAGTGACATCAAGGCGCCAGCGGTTGAACGGCCAATGCCGGGCAAGGCCATCCATTCTTCCAGAGTATGAGGGAACTGCTGCTGTGCTGTCACGATGCCGGCAGCTTTATGCAGATTTCGGGCGCGGGCATAATAGCCGAGACCTGCCCAGTAGGGTGCGACCTCATCCCATGAGGCATAACCTAAGTCCTGAACAGTCGGAAAACGCTGGATAAATCGTTCAAAATATTGCAGTACAGTTTTGACCTGGGTTTGCTGCAACATGATTTCAGAGACCCAGACTTTATAGGGATCATCTGTCACCTGCCAGGGCAAGTCATGACGACCATGCACATCAAACCATTCCAATAGGGCATCTGAAAATACGAACATGAATACCTAGCAACCGAATAAGCAGCAGCTAGTATAGCGGAATCAGCAGGGTGGGAATGTGAAAAGTGGGATAAAAACGTAGATGTTCATCGAGCTTGATAGAACTTGGCTTTCATAAAAATAAACGCTCCGTAGAGCATTTATTTTTGATAAAGAATCCGGTTAATCGTTAATTCCCCAGCGCTCATCCAGCTTTAAGGTTTTGCCTGCATAACGCGGAATAATATGAATATGCAGATGTTCTACCTTTTCCTGAAATACTTCACCATCAATAAAGCCGACATGAAAACCGGCAGGCTGGTAACGTAATTGCAGTTCATTGCGTGCCTGTTCCAGTAAGGACATCAAACTTTTACGTTCTTTGTCAGTCACTTCGAAAAACGAGGCCACATGCCGCAATGGAATAATCACACAGTGACCTTCGGACAATGAATTCGGTTCAGGCAACACCACACCATAATCATTTTTGGCAATGACATCATATTCGTCAAAATTGCAGTAGGGGCAGTTGGTTTCAGCCATCATACACATTCTCCTCTGGTAGGATTTATCTTCTTTTCTTCATGAAGTATCTAAAATATTCAGCCTGTGAACAAGCCGGATAGTTGTTTCTATTTATGCCAAATGGCAGTCTAGCAAGGCATACATTGCTGCCAGACCTTTTTGTTCCGCTTCTGCATTGTAACCAAGATCCACACCATTGGATTTGGCCCGTTCATCCGCAAGCGGGTTGCTAAAGCCATGTTTGGCATTTTCAAAAACAATCACTTCATGCTCGACTTTTGCTGCATGCATTTCCTCACGGAAACCGGCCACATCATCCAGGGTCACCATGCTGTCCAGTTCACCATGTAGCACCAGGATTTCCGCCTGTACCTGACCTTCCTGAGCCGGTGCTTTCGGAGACAGGTTGGCATGGAAAGTCGCCACCACTTTTAAAGGTGCATTAGAACGGGCCAGATCCAATACGACTTTGCCGCCGTAGCAGAAACCAATCGCTGCAAGTTTCTCAGCATTGACTTCGTCCTGTGCTGCCAAGGTATTCAGCGCTGCGGTTGCACGATTCACAATGGTGTCAGGATCCTCGAAAGTCTGCATCATCCATTCATATGCCTGATTAGAATGGGTAGTCACTTTTTTATCACCGTACATGTCCATGGCCAAGGCCGCATAGCCATGTTCTGCAAGTTCACGGGCGCGCTGTTCGGTATATTCATTCCGACCCCACCATTCGGGTGCGACCAGTACACCGGCAACAGGGGTATCTGTTTCTGGTGCGGCAAAATAACCAATTAATGGGCTGCCATCCTGCGCAGTATAATGAATTTCGCGAGTCTTGATTGCTGCCATGCTGACGTCCTCTATTGTTGTTGAATTGCTTGATTAAAACATAACATAGCAAAACTGATCGGAATGTGACATGAAAACCTGCGATTTAAGGATACTTAAGCCCATAAAAAAAGAGAGGCCAATATAGAACCTCTCCGATTTTAGATCTGGAAAAATAGGACTTATTATTTAATAATTTCCAGTAATTCCACATCAAAAATTAAAGTACTGTTCGGTTCAATTACATCCCCTGAACCAATCTGTCCATAGGCCAGTTCGGCCGGAATGAAGAAACGATATTTGGCACCTTCTTTCATCAGCTGTAAACCTTCGGTCCAGCCGGTAATGACTTGGGTGGTACGAAATACCACGGGTTGATTACGGGCAATCGAGCTGTCAAAAACCGTACCATCGATCAAACGGCCTTCATAATGTACGCGGACATTACTGTTTGCGCTCGGCGATTTACCTTTTCCTTCCTGAAGAATCTGATATTGCAAACCTGATTTTGTGGTTTTTATCCCCGGTTTTTTTGCATTTTCAGCCAGGAAAGCCTGACCAATTTTGGCATTTTCATCAGCCTGCTTTTTCAGGGTAATCAGCTCTTTGGCTTCAGCCTGACGCTTAAATTGGGTCAAGACTCGCGCCATGTCTTCCTCACTTAAAGTCGCCTGTTTCCCAGCGGCTGCCGCTTTTAAACCGGCACTGAAGGCATCCAGATCAATGCCTTGTAAGGAATCGGCATTGCTTTTTCCCATCAGATAACCAAAGCTGTAGCCGACCTGTTCAGCCTCAGGACTTTTATTGGTAATTTCTTTGGCAAACAGACTGCCAGAACTCAGCAGTAAAACCATCAAACTTATTTGTATTTTCATGATTCATTCTCAAAATAAAGGAGAGCGCGTTGCTCTCCTTTTCGTGGATTATTTTACTTCGATGAGTTCCACATTAAAAATCAAAGTACTGTGTGGAGGAATCGTACCTGGCACGCCCTGTTCACCATAACCGAGTTTAGATGGGATATACAGAGTGGCTTTACCACCTTCTTTCATCAATTGCAGACCTTCGGTCCAGCCTGGAATGACCTGATTAAGTGGGAACTCAATCGGCTCGCCACGTTCAACCGAACTGTCAAACACGGTACCATCGACCAGTTTTCCAGTGTAATGTACTTTTACAATTGAACTTGCTGCAGGCTGCTTGCCCGTACCTTCTTTGGTCACTAAATATTGCAAACCAGATGCCGTAGTTTTTACCCCAGCTTTTTTGGCATTTTCGGTCAGGAAAGTATCACTTGATGCTTGAGCCTGTTTGGCACTATCCACTTGCTTCTGCTGCATTTCTTTTTGGAACTGCTCATAAGCTGCTTGTAATTCTTCTTCAGTATAAGCAGGAGCAGTACGGGCATGACCTTCGCGAACGCCTGTCACAAAGCTGTTAATATCCAGCTCAGGTGGAGTTTGATGAGCGACTTCATAACCGAGTGCATAGCTAATTTTAGAAACAGCAGAGGCATCTTTAGATGCTTTTGAGGTTTGAGCAGCTGGGTTTTGAGTTGCATAGTAAACAGGTACTAGCGCGGCACCGCCTAAAAGAACAGCGACAGCAATCGGTAAGGCCTTACTCATGTATTATTCCAATCTAATGTTATCGTTGAGGTTCATTCCATCTTAGCAGAAAATTTTGAGAAATCTTGCAGAATGGGTGGTTTTTTAGCAAGCGGACACCGCAGTTGTGTTGAAGTTTAAAGATATAAAAAAACCAGCAATAGCTGGTTTTTTTATCTAAATGGGATCAGCCATTTTGTTCTCTAGACTTATAACTGTAAATGTAATCATAACTATAGCTCCCCCCGGCTGAACGCTGGATATCATTCAGGATAAAGCCATTTACGATACAACCGGCCTGTTTAAAGCGGTTTAATGTAAGCTCTAGCTCCTTCATTTGTGTTTTTGCATAGCGCGCCACCACTAAATTCAGTCCGACATATCGGGATACGATAATCGCATCCGTAACAGCCAATACAGGTGGTGTATCAATAATGATATGGTCATAGTGCGGAATCAGAGATTGTAGTAATTCCTTGAAGCGTACTGAATTAAGAAGCTCAGAAGGGTTTGCTGAACTTTCACCACAGGTGATTACATTTAAGTTCGGAACATTGGTGTTTTGTACCACCTGTTCTAATGTAATCTGCTCATTCAGGTATTCAGTTAATCCATGTTGATTATTCAGATCAAAATATTTGTGGATATGACCACGACGCAAATCGGCATCAATCACCAATACGCGTTTGTTTTTTTCCGCCATAATGACTGCCAGATTGCTGGAAACAAATGATTTCCCGACTTTTGGTGCTGGGCCTGAAATCATGATGATGTTGTTCTTGGCCTGGCTTAGGGCGAAATGACTCGCTGTACGTATGCTTCGTAAGCTTTCGATCGCAATATCATCGCTATGTTTAAGGGCTAATACAAAAGGAATTTTTTTCTTTTTGAGTAGTTTTAGCCCAGGTTTCTGACTCGGAGAATGGGCAATATTCGCATATACTGGAAGCTCCAGTTGATATTCTATTTGACTGCTATCTTTCACACCAGAACGCAGCATATTGCGGAATAATGCCACCAAGATTCCCACAAAAATACCGAACCAAAAGGCGAGGAACAGAATCAGTGGTGTTTTCTGTTGCACCTGGTCAATCGGTTCAAGTGCGGTATCAATGATATGTACATTGCCAATCTCACCTGCTTTGGCAACACGCAGTTGTTGGTATGAATTTACCAAGTTGGTATACAGTTGCTGTTTGACTTCGACTTCGCGTGACAGTTGCAAATACTGGCGTTGTATCTCTGGAATATTTTTGAGTGTTGTATTCAGTTCACGAATCTTGCCATTGATCACACGAAGTTGAGCCGTAATTTCTCGCATGGCTGGATGTAGTGCTGCATATTTGGCAGCTATTTCTGCCTGTCTCTGTTCAAGTAAGACTTTTTGCGTTTCTAAGGTGACGCTCTGATTTAAATACAATTCAGATTCTTTAGCAATATCAACTGTATTATGCCGTTGACGGAACTGGTTAAAGGCGAATTCTGCATGATCAAGCTGTTTCTTTAAATCTGGTAATTGTTCATCCAGAAACGCCAGTGTCTGCGCTGTTTCTGTTGAACGGCGCGTAATATTATGCTGGCTATAAATCGCTAAAATCGTGTTCAGGACTTTAGTGATGTGCTGTTTATCTTGACCCTGATAGCGAAGCTGCAGAACTCCACTCAGTTCTCCTTTTTCTGTCACTGAATAATTGGCAAGAATAGAATCAATCGCTGTTGGCAACGAGAGTTTTTGTATCCGGTAACTGCGATCTAGATTATCTTGACTAAAGATTGCAATTTTCCAGTCTCCCTGTGCAGTTTTGGCTTGAACGGGCTGGTTAAGTGCACCCTCAAAGACAGTTTCTTCTGTCACTGGATTGATCAAGATAAAGCTCTGTGGTTGAAACTTCAGTAGGAGATTTTTATCCTGGTACGCTACGGGAACTTCAAACTGACGGATATCAAAGCTTTTTTCACCTTCTTTAAAGCGTACAGTTTCGGGTTGATATTCGGTCTGAGAATTTTTGCCGTAAATGAGGCGATTGATAAAGGAGTCTTCAGTGCTCGCAATATGGAGATCCAGATTTAAACGATCAATCACTGATTCCAGAATCGTGCGTGATTTTAAAACCTCAATCTCAGCATTTGATGAAGACATCTGACTAATAATACTTGACAAGCTGCCTAATAAGGCAGCTGATGCCCCTTTATTTTCTTCGACCTGAACGATGGCATCTACCTTATAGTTGATGGCTGCGGTACGCATGTACAGCAATACTGCCATCAGGCTGAGCAAACCACATAAGAGGATGAGCTTCCATTGCGAGAGCAGGGAAAAGAACACCCCTTTTAGGTCAATCATATTTTCGGTATTGTTATTTTTGTTCATAATTCTACTATCTAAAAGTTTAAAAGTGATTTTTCCAGTCGATGATATATTTTTAAATAAAATTCTAAAAAACTAATCAAAGACTTGCTGCTTTTCTGAGAAAGAATCCTACATATTTTGGTTTTATTGTCCTTTCTTAAAATATATCAACCAGCTGAAGGCCAGATATTTTTATTATGATCAGAATAATACGGTTTCTATTTAATCTGTTTCATATCGAGTTTTGAGCACCATGGGGTTGCAGGCGAAGTCCGTGGGCTTATATCAAAATAGTGGGTGTTCATTGATGACTATAATTATTCCAACTCACTGAATTTATAAATTTAATCTACGAGTGCAGGCGGATCTTATGAATAAATTTTCAGTCATTAATTTATACCACCCATATTTCCTAAAAGACCCCGAAAAGATTTTTAATTTTCATAGCTGAGTTACCTATCGTATAGCTGAATCAGCGACATATGAAAATGGAAGAATCTGGCTAACAACGCGTTCCCAACGAGTCAGACCTGTGGCATCAACATAGACAATGTCATTGCTACGCATTTTGAATTGTTTCGCCAAGCCAAAATCTCCAAGATTTTTTAGACTTAAGTGATATATTTCAGTCATCTGATTGTCCGAGTTGCCACGTAAGACATAAATCCGGCTAGAACTCGCGGAATAGGGATTAATCCCTTCACTTTCACCCAATACATCAGCGAGAGTCATGCCTTGGTCACGTATTGGTAAGGGTTTATTGGCACTGGCTTCACCCATGACATAGATCTTCTGGTTTTCACGAGGACTGATATAAAGAGTGTCATTCGGTTGAATCAATAGCTTATGCAAGGAATATCCAGCCTTTTCCAGTGCAATGGTATTCAGGTCATAGGTTACACCCTGCCGCACAAGTTGAATCGAAGTAGAGTCACCTTGCTCATTAATACCACCCGCCAAACCGAGTGCTGTATAAACACTGACTGGTTGATCAGACAAGTAAAATTGACCAGCTGATTTCACATTACCGACCACTGAATAGCGTTGTCCCTGATAGGAAATGACCCTCACCACCACATCCGGGCTGTTTAAGTAGGGAATTAATTGACGCCGTACTTCCTGATTCACTTGCGGAAGGGTTTTTCCAGCTGCTTTATAATGGCCAATGAACGGAAAGTGGATATAACCATTTCGGTCAATTTGGTAGCCGTTGTTATTATCACTTGCTGTAGGAACGGCGCTAATTTCAGGATAGGCCCATAATTGAAAGGATAAAATATCACCTGGATTCAAACGGTAATCCTGCACCTCAGTCTGAAATAAAGCAGCATAATGGCTAAGATTATGAGTTTGGGCAGACTGCAATACAGGCAGGGTGTCCTGATTCAATTTTATTAGATTGACTGGAGTTCCTAGTTCAGTTTGATAGATTCCTTCTTTTGGTAAATCATATGTTTGAAAGCCGGATATTGCTGCACATCCAACTAGAGATAGGCTGAAGGTAAAAATACCTAAAAGGTGTCTATAGTTCACTTGAAACCCCTTTATTTTTATATGTTCAGAATTGGTATTTATTAATAATTATTAATTTTTCTAATTCGATTTATGTGATTAACATCTAAAAAATATAATAGATCACATACCTTGTCTATAGCTATTTTTAAGTCAATTTAATAAGTTTAAAAAAATATACTGCGAAAAGATGGACGAAAATGGACGTGAAACCTTGATTAAACAAGCTATAGAGATATAGCGAATTACTTAAGTTTTAGAATAAGGATTAATTGTTTCCAATTGTTATTTTTTAATAGATGATGTAACTAAAAAATTAAGAACATAATCATAGTCAATATAGGAAAGTATTTTTATATAATTTTTATCCAATCTAAAGGTTTTTTAGATCATTGAATTTTATTAAATTTAAATAAAATTTAAATGATTTATAAGAAAAATTAATTTAAAATAATTAAAATAAGACTTTGTTAATTAAGATATTGGTAGAAAATTTTTGATGAATATTAAATTAATATTAGTTGAGAGATATATAAAAGATTAATGGCTATATAAACTTAGATGAGTTCTAAAAAATTAATTAAAATTATAAAATGTAACCACATTTAAGCATCTACTTTTTTATAAGTGGTTTGTATAATAAAATTAATATATGTTATGAACAAATCAATAAAAACAGATATGCCCAGAAGGCAGCAATACATTAAAAATAATTTGTGAAAAGTAAAATAAAAATATTAAAGGACACTAAAAATGATGATGAAAATATTGGTGACCGGTGGGGCTGGTTTTATTGGATCTGCTGTCATCCGGCATATCATTAAAGAGACTGAACATCATATTTTAAATGTTGATAAGTTAACTTATGCAGGTAACTTGGAATCATTAGTTTCTGTATTGGATCACCCTCGTTATCAATTCGCTCAAACTGATATTTGTGATCATGTATCTTTAGCGCGATTATTTTCAGACTTTGAGCCAGATGTGGTCATGCATTTGGCGGCAGAGTCTCATGTGGACCGTTCGATCGATGGACCGGCTGAATTTATCAGTACAAATATCGTCGGTACCTATACCTTATTAGAGGTTACACGAAAGTATTGGCAAAATTTGTCTGAAATTAAAAAATCTAGATTCAAATTCCATCATATTTCAACAGATGAAGTATATGGTGACTTAGAAGACACAACTGATCTATTCACTGAAACTACCCCTTATTTACCAAGTTCGCCCTATTCGGCAAGTAAAGCCAGTTCAGATCATTTAGTTCGGGCCTGGCATAGAACCTATGGTTTGCCGATTGTTGTCACGAACTGTTCGAATAATTATGGACCTTATCATTTTCCTGAAAAACTGATTCCTTTGATGATCTTAAATGCTTTGGAAGGCAGACCATTACCGGTCTATGGAGATGGTCAGCAGATTCGTGACTGGCTGTTTGTCGAAGATCATGCGCGTGCTTTATATCAGGTTGCGACTCAGGGTGTAGTGGGTGAGACCTATAATATTGGTGGATGGAATGAAAAACAAAATATAGAAGTGGTGAAAACTATTTGTCAGATTTTAGGTGAATTAAAACCACAACTGAACGGGCAAAGTTACGAAAGCTTAATCACCTTTGTTCAGGATCGGCCTGGACATGATTTACGCTATGCCATTGATGCCTCAAAAATTGAGAGGGAACTGGGGTGGAAGCCACAGGAATCATTCGAGACCGGTATCCGTAAAACTGTGCAGTGGTATCTGGATAATCTGCAATGGTGTCATCGTGTTCAGGATGGTTCGTATCAGCGTGAACGTTTAGGGGAGGCAGTATAATGTCAAAAACAATAAAGGGGATTATTTTAGCAGGCGGTTCGGGCACACGTTTGCATCCAATAACTAAAGGGATCTCGAAACAGCTACTTCCGATTTATGACAAACCAATGGTTTATTACCCATTATCTGTCCTGATGTTAGCCGGTATTAGTGAAGTTCTTATCATTAGTACTCCGGAGGATATTGAGGGATTTAAGCGTTTATTAGGAGATGGTTCACAGTTTGGCATGGAGCTGAGTTATGCGATTCAGCCTCATCCTGATGGTTTAGCACAAGCCTTTATCCTGGGCGAAAAATTTATTGGCCAAAGCAATGTATGTTTGGTGCTGGGCGATAATATTTTTTACGGGCAAGGTTTTACCCCTATGCTACGCCAGGCTGCAGCACGGCAAAAAGGAGCAACTGTATTTGGCTATCAGGTGAAAGATCCTGAACGCTTTGGTGTTGTAGAATTTGATGAACAGCAACGTGTTATGTCAATTGAAGAAAAACCGAAACATCCTAAATCTAATTTCGCTGTGACGGGCCTATATTTCTATGACAATGATGTGATTCAAATTGCCAAACAAGTAGAACCATCTGAGCGAGGAGAGTTAGAGATTACTTCAATTAACCAGGCATATCTGGAGCGCGGTGATTTAAATGTTGAATTATTAGGGCGTGGTTTTGCCTGGTTAGATACAGGTACACAGGGCAGCCTGCTTGAAGCAGCTCAATTTGTAGAAACTATTGAAAAACGTCAAGGTTATAAAGTTGCCTGCTTGGAAGAAATTGCCTTAAATAATGGCTGGTTGAGCAGAGAGGAAGTTTTAGCGATTGGTCAAACAATGAATAAAAATGGCTATGGCCAATATCTGATTTCTTTAGTGGGGTAATAACTATGAATCTCATCGAGTGGATAGAATTACCTAATCTGGGAGATCATCGTGGCAGCTTGGTGGTCGCTGAAGCCAATCGGAATGTTCCTTTTAGTATACAGAGGCTCTATTATATTTTCGGTGCTCAGCCTGATGTTCCTCGTGGATTTCATGCACATAAAGAGCTTCAACAAATTGCTTTTTGCATTCAAGGCAGTTGCAAAATGCTGATGAATAATGGCAAAGAAAAACAAGAGGTCTTAATAGGTCAGTCTAATAAAGGATTATTTATCCCGCCAATGGTTTGGCATGAGATGCATGATTTTTCAGAAGATTGCATATTGTTGGTATTGGCAAGCGATCACTATGATGAAAATGACTATATCCGTAACTATGACCAGTTTTTAGAAGAAGCAGATAAGGTTGTTATTGAATAGATAGTTAGATAATTAAAATTACGAAAAATAATTCATGAGTATGATGGCTTTTGTTAATAAAGAAGCTTCAGAAAATAGAATTATAAATAATAATAAATATTTAAGGAGATGTATGAGATGATTAAACCACTTACATCATTGCGTATGTTTTTTGCGCTATTTGTTTTTCTTAGTCATTTGGCCTTTCTAAAAAATGATACAAATTATGAAAATATTTTTAACAGTATTTTTAATGAAGGATTTTTAGGCGTCAGTTTTTTCTTTATATTAAGCGGATTTATTTTATCCTATAATTATAAAGAAAAATTTATTATAGGAAATATTTCAAAAAAAGAGTTTTATATTTCTCGTTTAGCAAGAGTGTATCCAGTACATATTGCGACTACGGCACTTGTACTCCTGTTAACCTTTATTCAATCTGGAAAAGGGTGGGAGTACTTAATTCAACACATTTTTCTGATACAAAGCTTTTTTTTAGAAGAAAATATTCATTTTTCATTAAATTCTCCTTCTTGGAGTATTTCTGACGAATTGTTCTTTTATCTACTTTTTCCATTTGCATTTTTAATTTCTGAAAAAATAAGAACTTATATTTTTATTTTATATCTAGTAGGTATTTTAATTCTTAATATGCAGCTTAATAAAAATCAGGATCACTATTGGTTGTATATTTCACCATTTGTACGTTTCTCTGATTTTTTACTGGGTATTATTCTATTTGATCTTTATGAAAAAATAAAAGTTACTTATTCTAAAATAAATATACCTACTTTTATATTTGAATTAGGAGTAATTTTAATTTTTATTTTATTCTTTGTGTTTCATAACAAGATAGATATAAGCTATAGATACTCAATATATTATTGGCTACCTATGGCAGCAATTATTCTTATTTTTGCATTGTCTCATGTTGCTCAGAAAAAAAGTATTATTACTAATTTCTTATCAAATAAATATATGGTATTGGCGGGGGAAATCAGTTTTTCTTTTTATTTACTGCATGTTTTGGAAATACAAATTTTAAATTATATAAAAAAAATACTATCATTTAATATAGACTTAATGTTGTTCTCATTCATTATTTTTATTGTGACTTTAATAGCTAGTTTTATAATGTATAAGTATATTGAAAAGCCTCTAAATAGGAAAATGAAGAAATTTTTATTAGAGCCAGGTTTTAAAAAAAAGAGTTATGAACTTAATAAATAATATTGGATTTTTACTTTAATTAATATAAATATATTAATTTTGATGAACGTAGAATTAAAAAGTAATAATAAATTTTTATATGAGATTGATAAGAATGATTCCTTTTCTTGACCTAAAAGCGATAAATGCTCAATACCGCGACAAACTTTTAGCAGCTTGTACACAGGTCATTGATTCCGGCTGGTATATCAGTGGCAAAGAAGTAGAGGATTTTGAAAGAAAATTTGCGGATTATTGTGGAACACAGTATGCCATAGGAGTTGCCAATGGGTTAGATGCGCTTATTCTGACTCTGCGTGCATGGAAGGAATTGGGGAGACTGAATGAAGGGGATGAGGTCATTGTACCTTCAAATACCTATATTGCGAGTATTTTGGCAATTTCACAGAATAATCTAAAACCGGTGTTGGTCGAACCGGATATTCATACTTTTAATATTGATGCTAAAAAAATTGAAGCAGCTATCACCACAAAAACAAAGGCGATTTTGCCTGTTCACTTATATGGGCAGCTTGCTGCAATGCCAGAAATTATGGTCATTGCCAAGAAATATAATTTACTGGTCTTGGAGGATTCAGCACAAGCCCATGGTGCTGAAATAGATGGTAAAAAAGCAGGCAGTTGGGGAGATGCCTCAGGCTTCAGTTTTTATCCGGGTAAAAATTTGGGTGCGTTAGGGGATGCCGGGGCGATTACCACCAATGATGCCGAGTTAGCGCATATGCTTAAGGCTATACGTAATTATGGCTCACACGAAAAATATAAAAATCTGGTACCTGGGGTAAATAGTCGCCTTGATGAAATTCAGGCGGCAATCTTGAATGTGAAACTGAAATTTTTAGATCAGGAGAACCAGTATCGTCGTCATATTGCAGATCTTTATTTAAAAGAAATTCAGAACTCAGCGATTGAGCTTCCATTCACAAATATAAATGCCGAAACTGATACACAGCATGTTTGGCACTTATTTGTGATCCGAACTCAACATCGGGAACAATTACAAAAACATTTAGCAGAGCACGGGGTACAGACATTGATTCATTATCCGATTCCACCGCATAAGCAGCAAGCCTATCAGGAGTGGAATAATTTCAGTTTACCAATTTCAGAACAAATTCATGCTGAGGTCTTGAGCTTGCCGATTGGACCGACTTTATCTATTGATGAGGCAAAGCAGGTTGTTCAGTTATGTAATGGTTTTCAAGCATAGATGAATTTACTTAGGACCAGTGTACTCAATGGCGTGGCAGTTTTGATTAAGACCATCACCATGTTTGTACTGAATAAAATTTTAGCTGTATATCTAGGACCCACTGGATATGCAGCGATAGGACAGTTCCAGAATTTTATTCAAATGGTGACTACTTTTGCAGGGAGTGCAATTAATACCGCAGTCGTAAAATATACAGCCGAATATCATGAGGATGAAAGTAAACAACGTGCAATTTGGAAAACAGCAGGTAGTATTATTTTTCTGTTTAGTCTGATTTTCGCGTTTCTCATATTAATTTTTCAAGGACAACTCTCACTTTATATTTTCCATTCACTTAAATACCAGACAGTTTTTATATGGTTTGCAGTTTTTTTGATATTTTTTAATTTTAATACACTGTTTTTAGCGATATTAAATGGAAAAAAAGAAATATTAAAATTAGTGCTTGCAAATATTGCAGGTAGTTTATTTGCTCTTATTATCACAAGTGTGCTGGCAATTAAGTTACATTTATATGGAGCTTTAGTTGCATTATCCATTTATCAGTCTATTGCATTTATAGTGACGTTATTTCTATGTTATAGAGCGAACTGGTTTAAGTTTTCATCTCTCCTAGGAAAAATAGACCTAGAAATTACCAAAAAGTTTAGCTCATTTATTCTCATGGCATTAGTGAGTGCGATTTGTGTACCCCTGTCTCAAATGTTAATTAGAGCATATTTAACTCAGGAGTTTAGTCTGGCATATGCAGGTTACTGGGAAGCGATGATCCGACTAAGCACGGTATACCTTATGCTGGTCACGACAACATTGGGAGTGTATTACTTACCCCGATTATCAGAGCTAAATAAGATTGATGAAATTAAGAAAGAAGTTTATTTGGGCTATAAATTTCTTTTTCCACTGACTGTAGTAGGAGGAATTATTGTTTTCGTACTACGTGATTGGATAATTAATTTACTATTCACTCCATCTTTCGCACCCATGCAGGACTTGTTCTTTTGGCAAATGATGGGGGATGCATTAAAAATAGGAAGCTGGATACTCGCCTATTTAATGCTAAGCAAAGCAATGACCAAACTGTACATTTCTACAGAAATTATATTTACCTTATCCCTTATTGCTTTGACCTATGTATGTACCCAGTTTTTTGGATTTAAAGGTGTTTCAATTGCCCACCTAATAAATTATGGGATGTATTGGATAGTAATCAGTTTATTTATATTTAAACAATTAAAATAAAGAGATATATAATATGATAATTGAGCAATCTTTAGTTTCCATCATTATACCAAGTTATAATCATGAGAGATTCGTGTGTGACAGTATCCGGAGTGTCATTGACCAGTCTTACCAGAATATTGAGTTAATTGTCATTGATGATGGATCTACAGATTCTTCAGTAGAAAAAATACAAGGACTGATTCCGATCTGTGAAAAACGGTTCATCCGGTTTGAGTTTAGACATCGACCCAATAAGGGCTTGAGTGCAACCTTGAATGAAGCATTAGAATGGACACAAGGAGAATATTTTTCTTCTCTAGCTTCAGATGATATAATCTTAAAAGATAAAATAAAGATACAATCAGAATTTTTAAACCAGAATAAAAATTGTATCGCAGTATTTGGAGGAGTAGCAATTATTGATAATGATTCTAATCTTGTAAAAAATAGGGTTAAAAAAAGACAAAGTTATAATTTTGAAAAAATTTTATTATTAGAACATGATTTACCAGCTACGACCCAACTGATCCGATCTAAAGCTGTGAAAAAAATTGGTGGTTATGATGCTAAGGTAAAAATTGAAGACTGGTATATGTGGTTGCTTTTAGCACGGGAAGGGGAGTTATGTTATCTTCCTGTTGTTTTTGCTAAATACAGGCTGCATGATAATAATATGCATAAACAGACGTCTCTTATGCATGATTCGAGAATGATGATTTTAAATGAGTACCAAAATCATATTCTATTTAATAAAGCAAAAAAAAGAGCTTTATGGATAAATGCATTTGAGTTGGGGTTGTTTTCCAAAAAGAAATCATTAGAAAAAATGCTAAGCATTTTGAGAGAATATCCATCTGAAATTTTAACATATGATTTTTTTAGGTTTTTTTACTGGTTGCTTATTAAAAAAGATTTTTAATATAAATAAGTTTGATAAATGTTATTAATTTTGTTAAAGAATAATTTTTAAAATATATTAAATAAGAAAATAATTGAATTAATAATATAAAATATTAATCGGTTCTTTTACTTTTCTATCAAGTAAAAGACAATAAGAAAGGAATGGATAATGATTATTTTAAATGAAACTAATTCAAAAAATAACATTATTTTTTTAAGTGATACTAATATAAGAGATAAATCAATTATATATCTTATACTGTTTTCATTTTTTTTATCTCAGTTTTATTTTTGGTCAAGTGGAGTTCCACAATTCAGCCATATTTTTATTATGGGTGCTATTTTATTGCTATTTAGCAAGAGCTCTAAAATAAATATTGAATATTCAAATATAATTTTATTATTTGTTGCTTATGCAATTTGTGTAAATTTTGCTTGGTATTTAATTGTTCTCGATTCAAGTTATATGATGTCGACTGTTTACTGGATATTTAATTTATTATTTTTTCTATTAATGATGAATTTAAATCAAGTTCAGATTAACTTTTTCTATGAAAAATTATTATTCCTAATTCCTTTTTCCTATATTGTTGAAATTATTATTTGGGCAAGCAACTTAGGTCGTTATGATTTTGAACCTCGATATAATGGTCTTTTTAATGATCCTAATCAGATGGCATTTTGGGTGCTGAGTAGCTGTGCAATTTATCTGTATATTTCAGGAAATGGCTTTAAAAAAATAACTATCTATTTTTTAGCCTTATTCTTAATTTTATTGACCATGTCAAGATCTGCTTCAGTTGGTTTTTTAATGTTAACTCTGGGACTTATATTTAGTCAAAAAGGAGACCTAAATAAAAGAATATTTGTATTCATTGGAACATTAGTGTTTTTTGGAAGCTTAAGCTACTTTTTATATAACTTGGGGGTCTTTGATAGTATTGCACTACGCTTTATAGAAGGGTTAGATCAACGAGACAGTCAGGTAGAAGGGCGTGGTCTTTTCAGTTTTTTAGATTATCCTCAATATTTAATTTTTGGTGCTGGGCAAGGCGCCCACTGGTTATATAACCCTACAGGAAATGAAATTCATTCAACTTGGTTAGGTATCTTATTTTATTATGGGATTATAGGAATATCCTTATTTTTAATATTTTTATATCAAATATTTAAGAAACTATCGCTTTCCAACAAGATGATATTATTAGGGCCAATGTTATATGGGTTTACCACTTATAGCGCAAGAACAATTATTTTTTGGTTTTTATTGGCGGCTTTTTTATTATTCTCAAATAATAAGGATGAATAAATATGTATATTTCTATCGGAATTCCATTTTTTAATGCTGAAAAATTCTTGGAAGATGCGATTAAATCTGTCCTTGTCCAAACTTTTCAAGACTGGGAACTCATACTGGTAGATGATGGTTCGACAGACCGGTCTTTAGAAATAGCCCGATCATTTGTTGATTCTCGAATCCGTATCATTTCTGACGGTTATAATAGAAGATTACCCTATCGCTTAAATCAGATTATTAGTGAAGCAAAATATGACATTATTGCGCGTATGGATGCTGATGATTTAATGGCTGTAGACCGGCTTGAAAAACAGATTAAAGTCCTAACTAAAAATCCAGAGATTGATTTAGTTGTTACCAGCTTGTATTCCATTGGAAATAAAAATGAAATTCTGGGGAAAAGAATTTTTTCTACCCACCAGATGCAGCCAAAAGAAATTTTGCAAGGGTTGACAAATTTATTACATCCTTCACTTCTTGCACGTAAGGCATGGTGTCAAAGAAATCCTTATCAGGAAAATAACTGCCTAGCTGAAGATTATGAATTATGGCTCTCAGCAGCTATAAAAAATGATTTTAATTATATGGTAATGCAAGAACCATTGTATTTTTATCGAGAAGTAGAAAATGTAAAAAAAGAGAAAATGATCCGTGGTTATAATACCCAGATTGAAGTAATCAAAAAATATTATAATAATATAATCGCTGATCGCGAAAAAAATAAGATTCTTCTAAAATTTGAGATAAAAAAAATTATTGTAAAAATATTAAATTTTCTTAATTTAATGCAGATTTTACATAAACGTAGAATTACTACTGTTTCTGAAAGCGATAAAATTTTTTATGCTTCACAATTAGAAATTATAGAGTGTTTAAATAATGATAAATAAAAAAATTGCTATTATAGGTTCTACTGCTTATAACCTTTATAATTTTCGTAAAGATTTTATTTTTGCATGTTTAGAGCAGGGTCATCAGGTTTATGCTTTTGTATCAGAGTATGATGATCAGTGGCTAGATACAATTAAAAATCTTGGAGCGACCCCTATTACCTATCAACTTAGTCGAGGGGGGGTAAATCCATTATCTGATCTATATTCTATTTTTCAACTTATAAATAAAATAAAAAAAATTCAACCTGATATAGTATTTTCATACTCAACTAAACCAGTTATTTATGCAACTTTAGCTGCTTACAGAACGAAAGTTCCTTATATTTATGGCATGATTGAAGGATTGGGTTCGCCTTTTACCATTCATAAACATGGGCAAAGTCTGAAAGCCCAATTTATACGTTTTGTGCAAATTTCTCTATATCGGCTGGCATTTCCATACTTAGATAAAATTATATTCTTAAATCATGATGACCCTAAAGATTTAGTACATTACTATAATATTCCTCATAAAAAAAATGCGATTGAAGTTTTAGGACCTATTGGGCTGAATTTAAAAGATTTTAGCTATAAAAAATGGGATGATCAAAAAAATATATCTTTTATTTTTGTAGCTAGATTAATTGCTGAAAAGGGAATATTTGAGTATTTACAGGCTGCTAAAATAATTAAAAAAAAATATCCTAATATAATATTTAAGATTATAGGTTGTTTAGATACAGAAAACCCTACAGGACTGAAACAAGTAGAATTAAACCAGCTAATAGAGAAAGGTATAATAGAATATGATGGGTTTGTTAAAGATGTAGCTAATCGAATAAGTAATAGTACTGTATTTGTATTGCCCTCATATTATCGTGAAGGTGTTCCTCGTAGTATGCAAGAAGCTATGGCTATTGGACGTCCAGTTATTACAACAGATGTACCAGGCTGTAATGAAACTATAGAAGATGGAGTCACAGGTTTCTTGATTCCAAAATGGGATGTAGCAGCATTAGTAAACAAAATGATTTATTTTATAGAACATCCTGAACGAGTAAATAAAATGGGATATCAAGGATTTCTATATGCTAAAAAAAATTTTAATGCTGATCATATAAACCATAGATTATTGCAAATATTGAAAATGGATTAGCTTTTAGGAATCATTTTTAAATATAAACTTTGGTTATATCTAGGTTGAAAATAATAAATAGAGAATATTTATAATATCCAGGAGATTGTAGTGAGTGAAGAGGCAAGCTTTAAAATAAAAAAATATGAAGATTTAGATAAAATAATGTGGAATGATTTTTTATTAAAATGTAAAAATTATCATTTTATGTTTAATCGGGATTTTATGGAGTATCATTCTGATCGTTTTAAGGATTTCTCATTAATATTTAAAAATGATAAACATAAAATCATAGCTTTATTGCCTGGAAATATTAAAGATAAGATTTTTTATAGTCATCAAGGTCTAACCTTTGGTGGGTTTTTGATTGATAGGGGAGTGCATACAGCTGATATGCTTGAACTCTTTGCTCAATTAAAGATTTTTTTAAAAGAAAACAATATTGAAAAAATCGTATATAAATGTATCCCGGTCATTTATCATAATTATCCAGCGCAAGAAGATTTATATGCTTTATTTAGAAATCATGCAAACCTTTATCGTAGAGATATAAGTGTTTCTATTGATTTAGAGGAAGAGTATTCATATTCAGAGAGCAAAAAAAGATCCATTAAGAAACTCAAAAAAAATGGGGTAATTTGCGAAGAGGTAGATCAGCCTAGTATAGTCTGGGGTGTTCTTCGTGAAGTATTAAATCAGCATCATAACCAACAGCCTGTACATAATGAAATTGAGATAGATTTATTGAAAAGCAGATTTCCCAATAATATAAGAGCTTATAAGTGCTGTCTGGATGGGCAGATTGTTGCAGCAGCAGTTACTTTTGAAACAGAGAGAGTGGTTCATGCTCAGTATTTGGCTAGTAATGATAAGGGGAGAGAAGAAAAAGTATTAGACTATCTGATTGATTTTTTAATAAATAACAGTAAGAAATTTGCCAAAATATTTGACTTTGGTACTTCTAATGAAAATGAAGGGAAATTTTTAAATACGGGGTTGATTAATCAAAAAGAAAGATTTGGTGCTCGTGCGATTGTACATGATTTTTATAATATAGATCTTTAATCTTTATTTCACAAACAGATGATTACAGGCTTATTCAATCGCATAAGGATGTGTGATTCATAGAGATCGTTTCAATTTAGCGATCTCTAAATCCATTTTGTAATTGGGATGTTGAATCCGTTTATTTGAGGGGGGTGTATTGCTTCTGGACTTCATCTGAGAAAGGAGTTTCTTCACATAATTCAAAGTACCTCTCCATCGGTGTTTTACCTTTCAAAGCTGAATGTGGTCTCATCCAGTTATAGTAATGCTGCCATTCGGCTAACTTGTCTTGGATATCCTCAGAATCGATATCTACAGTAGCGTAGAACTCAGATTTATCAGTCTTTTGTGAGCGCTCTACCTTGCCATTCAGATGAGGTGAACCTGGTTTATTTGGCCTAAATTTGATTCCATGCTGCATCATTTTTTCTGTACTTTTTCAGCAAAGAATTCCCGCCCACGATCGGTCTGTATTCGCTGTATGGGAAAAGGCATTTCTTCAATTACGCAGCCTAAAAAGTCGAGAGTATTCGCTGCTGTTCGGCGTGTATATATCCTTAAAACGCGATATCGTGTGCAGTCATCGATAGATGTGTACTGATATAGTCCTGGACCCAGTTTACAGGTATCCATTTGAATTCTATCGCCTGGTAATGGACGTTCATAACGAATGAAATTGCTTTACGACGGAATTTTTTAATCGGTTTGACTTGATGGGGGAATAGTACTTTATGGATAGTCGCTAAGGACAACGAGACTCCGTGCAGCCTCATCAATTCTGTTTGCAAACGTCGAGCACCAAGATTTCTAGCTCAGCATTGATTTTAGTATTTGGCGATTTTAAGGGACGTCTACTCTGGCTACTTAATCCATCAATACCTTGCTCAGAATATCGTTTCCACCACTTGTGTAACGTTGGTCTAGAAATGCCACATCTCCGACAAACTAGACCAGCATCATTAGTCTCTTCAAATAATTTAACCCATACGAGTCTTTGTTGAATTTCTCTGTTCATAGACACCCATTATATTGAAATGATGTCTATGAATCACACAGCGAATAAGTCTTAAGCAATAATTTGATGGCCAACTAATTGTCATCTCTATAACTAATCCTTAATAAATCAAAAATATCACGATTCGGTTTGATGTTAATACTCAATATTATGTGCAATCGAATGACTGCTAAGATTAAAGTCAAATCTATTTCTGTGTTGTCATTCAATACTGTTTTAATGATTATTTCCCCATTTAAACTTTTTTACGTATGTTTAGAGCTTTTTATAAGCCTAATCGCAATCTATCTGTACTTAGTTAAATAGCATTGGACTATCCGGTGCTTTAAAAAAAGATAAGAATATATGAATATTGTATTTCACTATCAAAAAGCAGCTGTAGATTTTACGAAACTGTAGATAGTACAGGATTGAAATTTTTATATAAAAATATATGAAAATATAAAAACTAACCTGAATATGACTATCAATAGTCAAAATAACTCAAGGACATAATGATTAAATTATAAAAATTATGTTATTCAAATTTTTACAAATGATATAAGTAAATTTTAGGGATTTGGATATCCATCTAATAGAATTGTTGATCCTGTTGATCCTGTTGATCCTGTTGATCCTGTTGATCCTGTTGATCCTGTTGATCCTGTTGATCCTGTTGATCCTGTTGATCCTGTTGATCCGATGTAAAATTCGTGTTCTTTATCACAATGTCTAGCATTACCTTACATTTTGTCACATTTTTTTTAATGTGAGCTGTATTGTATTTTGTAATGAATATTTTATTCGATTAACAATAACTTTCTTTATTTACTATTAATATGTAGTAGGTCTTATTAAATAGAAATAATTTACGAAGTGGCTTATTTTGTTGAAGAATTTGTAAAAAATTTGTTGCAATATTGAATAAATTTTCATTAATAATATTTAAATAAAAAATTTAATAAAAAAATATTATTATAAGATTATTTTTTGGTTGGTAGCCTTTACCTAAAATATACCTCTACTTAAAAAATAACACTCTTGATATGATTGAAAAAAAATAGACATATCGAGGTGTTTATTAATGAATCTAAAAAAATATAAAAATAAAATCAAAAAAAATCAAGAAAGTAATATTTTAATATATAAACCTTTGTTTGATGAGAAAAATAATATTTTATTAAAAAGATATTCAGAAAATAAGGGTGAATATAGAAGTAAAATAATACAATTTTCTTCAGAAAAAGATCGATCAAATAAAATGAATAAAAAAAAATTTAGGTATTTTATGCATAAAGGTAATTTAATTTTAAGAAATTCTTTAATACCTCAAGTACATTTTTATTCCTTTGCTTATTTATTTGAAGGTAAAGAAGATGTATCTAAGCGATTAATTGATATAGTTATTGCATTAATGGCTTTAATTATATTATTTCCAATTTTTATTATAGTGGCTTATAAGGTTCAAAAAAATTTAGGTTCTCCAATTTTCTTTTATCAAGAAAGACCGGGTAAAAATGGTAAATTATTTAAAATGATTAAATTTCGTTCTATGAGGAATGCAATAGATAAGGATGGTAATCCTTTACCTGATAAACTTCGCATCACTTCATTTGGAAAAAAATTACGTTCTACTAGTTTAGATGAAATGCCTCAGCTGATTAATGTTTTAAAAGGAGATATGAGTATTGTCGGACCTCGACCTCAAATGAAAGAGTTTCTTCAACATTATACTGAAGAACAAATGAGACGACATGAAGTAAAACCTGGTATGACAGGACTTGCTCAGGTCAGTGGACGTAATAATTTATCTTGGGAAGAAAAATTTGAATTAGATGTGCAATATGTTGAACGGTATAATATATGGCTTGATTTTAAAATTATGTTTAAAACGGCTAAAGTGATGTTGAGTCAAGAGGGAGTCAATGCTCCTGATCAGGAAGTCGGTGCTGCGCGCTTTTCAAAAAAAAGCATTCATGACACTAGTTTATTTACAAAAGAGGTGAAATAACACCAAGTATGCATAAATAAGACTTTCACGAAAGCTAAATGCGGAGTACTACAAGATTATATGTAGACTATTAATATTGAGCATAGGCGAGTATTAGCACAATGCACCTATGGCTATCAACTACAGGTATCGAATGAGATACGAGTAAAAAACTGAATGTTAGATTGACAGTTCTACAAAAATAGTAAGTGTATGAAAAGTGGTTTGAGATCAATGTGACACTCAGGCTAGAAAATTGATGCTGACGCAAGTGATTAATAAAAGGTATAGTCAGTCCTGAGCTACTGAGCCATATATTAGTTGATAAGTATGGTGATTATTGACCCTTCTCTCATAAGTAGCTGATTTATCAGCGGGCTGGGGTCAATCACCTTTTTAAAGACTGGTTCAGTCGGTGTAGGGCAGCTCGATGCATTATCGGATACTCAATAAAAAACCAGCAAGCGCTAGTTTTTTATTTTCAGTTTCATCAGTATTTTGGGAGCTATGGGAAAGTTGTCGCTACCACCCGTACTTGAGTGTTGAATAGGTCTTAATAGGAAAATAAGCCCTTTTCTAAGGGGAATTCGATACCAATTGATACACCGCCATCGTTACCATGTACCTTAGAGTCACCCACCCACCCATTCAGTTTAAGTGGAATGTCTGGGCGTAGATAATGTGTCCAGGTTAGATCTAGCGCTTTTAATTCATCTTGCTGCGGAAACGCCAGATTAGTGGCTCGATTGGATTCATTTAGTTTGGCTAATAATACCCGTGCATTGAGTCGATTTAAAGAATCAAAACGAATATCACCGCCAATAGATATCATTTGTCCATCACCTCCTATAGCATGCGCTAGAGGATAGCCATGTTGGTAAAAACCATCTGTATATACACTATGATTATAGGAAATGCCCTGTACCTTGCCATTGGTACGCGTGTCTGCCCATTCGGTATACAGTTGGAAAGGCATATTGTTATAACTTGATGAATAATCGACTCCAGCCAAATACATTTTTTTGGCCGGCAAGCCGCCTGCTTCATCTTCACCAACATATTGCGCATAGATACCCATCGGGACTTGCACGAGGGGATGTAGATTTAAGCGTGCATCAAAACCAGCAATTTGATTTGACGGATTAATGGTGTCGCCATATACATTATCTTTACCAATTAATGCATCCCAAAATGAGTCAAAATTTTCAGGTCTTCCTTCACCACCCCATTGAATAGCACGTGATGCACCAAGCTCCAAAGAGGGTAAAGGTTGTGCAGTGACACGTAAGCCAATCAGTTTGGCATCAGGCACAGCATCGTAGTCATCCAGTTGTCCGGCAAAAGCTTGATATTGCCAAGGTCCAATCCAGGCCAACCATTTGTTTGCAAAGGCATTCTGTTCGGCACGCTGCATCGTCATGCCATAGACAGGGCGGTTGGCATCACCACGAATTAAACTGCCATCATGTGCAGGACCCCAGTAGGTTGGGATCTGTCCAGCAATCAGCCATTGATTCCATAATTTTCCAGCGATATATGAGCCTTCAAGATTAAGATCTTGATCATTGTCAATCTGTAGATCTTTTTCTGCGTTCACACGAATTCTGGCATCCCAGTTCTCGTTACCCGCATTTAGCTCGATGCCTATCTGGTATTGCGCTTTTTGCTGATCGCCAAAGGCTTGAGGAATATTCTTTTGATCAGTTTCTGCAAATAAGGATGCTTTGAGCAACTGGTTATTGGCATTCAAATGTGTCAATACAGTATCAATTACTTTTTGCTGAGTATTATTGTTGATTTTAGCTTGGGCAAGAGCACGTTGAATTTCATCACCACTCATTGGCCAAGTGGAAGTACTGATTTGAATCACACCCTGCTGATTAAGCCAGTTTAAATCGGTACGTAAGTTTTGGTCATTTAAAGCGATGCCTTGTGCAAAGGCGAGGGAAGAATTTAATGCCAAGGTAGCGAGCAGTGTTTTGGATAACATTCTTGTATATTCTCAGGACTTTTAAACTATAACCACGATAGGTTTTTTAGTTGATTTTTTCAACAATCATTTGCAATAAATGTAAGGAAGGATAATTTCACACCCTGCTCAAACAGAGTGTGAAATTTGAGTTTAGAATAGATTAGTCATTATCTTTATGTGCAGTATAAGCATAGGCATAATTATAACCATAACTACCAGCAGAGCCTTTTTGTACGTCATTTAGAATAACACCATTAACTTTTACATTAGCTTGTTCAAAACGATTGACAGTAATTTCAAGTTCTTTAATTTGGGTTTTTCCATGACGTGCAATCAATAAATTAACGCCTGCGTATTGTGCAATAATAATACCATCTGTCACGGCAAGGACTGGTGGAGTATCAATCAAGATATGATCAAAAGAGGCTGATGCCTGATCTAAAAATGCTTTAAATTGATCTGTGCTCAAAAGTTCAGAAGGGTTGACTGGGCTTTTGCCTCGAGTAACAAAGAACAGGTTCTCTACAGTAGAGTTTTGTACTACATCTGCATAGCTATTTTGGTGATTCAATAGTTCTGCTAAACCTGGTTGTACCTCTGCATTGAAATACTTATGTAAATAACCTCGACGCATATCACCATCAATCACTAATACTCGTTTTCCGCCTTGCGCTAAAATAGTTGCCAAGTTAGTGGTAATAAACGATTTACCAATTTCCGGAGCAGGGCCCGAAATAGCAATTACATTATTATTGGCATTCATGAGGGCAAAATGAATCGCTGTTCGCATACTACGTAAGCTTTCAATTGCAATATCACTGCTATCTTTAACTGCAAGAATAGGAATATTCTTTTTCTTTTTTAATAATTTAATACGACTTTCTTGAATAACGGAGCGCGGTACAGTGGCATAGACAGGAAGATCCAACTCATTTTCGATCTGAGCCGCATCTTTAATACCTGAGCGCATCATATTACGTAACAATGCCAGCAATGTTCCTAAGAAACCACCAAGGAAAATTGCTAAAATCAGAATCTGTAATTTCTTTGGTTTAATTGGTTCAATGGGTTCAACCGCAGTATCGACAATACGGACATTACCAATTTCACCTGCTTTAGCAATTCGAAGTTGTTGATACGAATTGAGCAAACCTGTATACAATTGTTGCTTCACTTCGACTTCACGGAAAAATTGTAAGTACTGACGTTGTAATTCAGGTAAACGTTTTAAAGTCCCATTTAGTTCAGCAATTTTTTGATTGATTGCACTGAGTTGCGCATTCATTTGCTGCATCATTGGATGTTCGCCGGTATATTTAGCTGAAGCTTCTGCAACTAGCTGTTCCAGTTCTGCTTTTTTTGTTTCTAAAGTGATGCTCTGAGTTAAGTATAATTCCGATTCTTTAGTCACATCTACAGTATTATATTGCTGACGAAAACGGTTAAATTCACGCTCTGCAACATCGAGTTGTTGTTTGAGTTCAGGTAATTGATCTTCTAAAAACTTAAGTGTTTGAGCCGTCTCTGCTGAACGACGTTCAATATTCTGCTGGCTATAAGCAGCTAAAATTGCATTCAAAACTTCAGTAATATGTTGTTTGTCATTGCCTTGATAGTTTAATCCCAGCACACCACTCATCTTACCTTTTTCAGCGACTGAGTAATTGGCGGTTAAAGATTGCATCGCAGCAGGTAGGCTTTGCTTTTGTATATTATAAACGGCATCAAAACTGTCTTGACTAAAAATACCTACTTTCCAGAGGCCATATTCAGATGAGGATTGACTTACTTGATTTAGGGGAGCAGAAAAAACTACTTGTTCTGTGATCGCATCAGTCAGGCTATATTTGCCTGGCTCAAAGCTTAAAATTAAGTTTTTATCTTGGAAGTATTGAGGAATATCGAATTGGCGAATATCAAAACTGTTTTGATTATCTTTAAATAATACAGATTTTTCTGAATACTCGGTGGCGTATTGATGGTTGGCCATTAACCGGTTCCAGAAGCTATCCTCTATACCAGATACACGAATATTTAAATTTAAATGATTGATGACCTCGCCCAATACCAAACGTGATTTCAGAATTTCAATTTCGGCTTGAGCAGGGGATTTTTGGTCGATCATACCTGATAAATCCCCTAACAATGCAGCGGAAGTACCTTTACTGTCTTCGACTTGTACCATGGCATCTACTGCATAAGTATCCGGTGTGGTTCTTAAATACAGTAAGGCACAAATCAGACTTAAAATAATGCACAATGCAATAAGTTTCCATTGCGCAATTAAAGAAAAAAATAATTCTTTTAAATCAATGGTGTCTTCGGTGTTGGCGGTTTGGCTCATAATTTACATATCAAAAAGTGAAAATATTAAAAAACTTAAATATATTTTTTCCAGTCAGCAATACAGGCTTGAATCAACTGGCAGGTCTCATCAAAGAATGCTTGATCATGTTGATAAGGATCGGCAACATTTGTACTCTGCCAATGACCTAATCTAAACGTTTTACCTTTGGCAAAAGGCCAGGTTTGTTCTATATGCTTTTGCTGATTTTGACTCATCACAAGAACTAGGTCAGCTTTTTTGATCAGTTCAGCATCTAGTTTTTTCGCAATATGTGGACTCATATCAATCCCAAAACGTTGCATGCATAGGCTGGCTTTTCCATCAGCTGCATGACCGACTAAACCGGAAATACCCGCAGATTCTATCTCTAAATGAGGATATTCCTGTTTTAAAAAGTATTCTGCCATAGGACTACGGCAAATATTGCCAATGCAAACCACCAAAATATTTTTAATTCTCATTAGTTCCCCAAACGTTCAAAATTATATAAAGCATTTGAGAATGGAATAATCTGATTCACTACACGTTGCCAGCGTGCCAAACCAGATGCATCCACATAAACAATATCATTACTGCGCATTTTAAACTGATTAGCGAGACCGAAATCGGCAATACTGGTCAAGTCCATCTGGTAGACTTCAGTGTGAAGTGCATTTGGTTGACTTCTTACAATATAAACTTTACTCCGACTGGCAGAAAGTGGATTTAAGCCCAAACTTTCTCCTAGTACATCACTCAGACTCATGCCTTGATCACGTATGGGTAATGACTGATTTTTGCCAGATTCACCCATAACATAAATTTTTTGATTTTCGCGATTATTGACATATAAGGTGTCATTGGGCTGAATCAGCAGATTATGGAGTGAGAGGCCAGCTTTTTCTAGCTCTACAGTGTTCAGACTATATGAGCGTCCTTGGCGTACTAATGTGATAGAAGCATTATCACCCTGCTCTGCATTTACACCGCCTGCCATCCCTAAAGCAGTATAAACACTAACAGGTTGATCGCTTAAATAGAATTGACCGCCTTTCAGAACTTTACCTTGAACCGAATAACGTTGACCTTGATAAGATAGTACTCGTGCGATCACATCCGGATTTTTTAGGTAACGTGATAGTTGACTACGTAATTCACGGTTGACCTGGGTCAGTGATTTTCCTGCGGCTTTATAACGGCCAATAATTGGAAACTGAATATAACCTTCGGAATCGATTTGGAAACCATTCGCTTGAGCAGACTGCTCACTACTAATATTCGTTGGAGATGTGAGTTCTGGATAAGCCCACAAATAAATAGATAAAATATCCCCTGAACTTAGACTGTAGTTACGATGCTGCGCACTAAAAAGATGGGCATATTCTTGTTGAATATTCTGTACGGCAGGCTGAACAGCCATAATAGAATCTTGAGTAAGTTTTATGACATTCACTGTAGTGCCAAGGTCGGTTTGAAAAACGCCTTCGCTAGGTAAGTCGTAGGTTTGTAAACCAGAGGTGACCGCACATCCTGTGGTAGCAATACCGCCTGCCAATAAAAGAATTAATTGAAAATGTCGCACATGTTTTCCCAAATATTAATTTTTAAATTCATTTTAAAATGAGGCTATTCTACCTAAGTTATAGGTTATATACATAGCAATTTGTAACGATGTTCGAACTTTACAAGATAGAAAATTGATGCCCTCAAAAAAGCATAAGCTATTTAAGAATTATAAATAAAATATTAAATTTTCACAAAAAATATACACTACGCTATTTTTTAGTAAATGTGAGCACAAATCATAATAGAAACTTCATAATTTTCTGCTAGTATCCCTGCCGACAGATCTTTTACAAAAAATTATTTATTGTGAAATTCAGTATAAGTGACTTATTTATTACAAATAGTCTATATCTAACGGACATGTACTTTTTTAAAAGTAGATTAGAATTTAGAATATTAATCTTATACCTAGTAGATTTTAAACCCAGGTTTCTCAGAGGAACAAATGCTAACTAACTCGACAATCCTTATAACCGGTGGCACTGGTTCTTTCGGTAACACTTTTGTGCCGATGACGCTTGCAAAATATAATCCTAAAAAAATCATCATTTTCTCTCGTGATGAAATGAAACAGTGGGATATGGCTAAAAAGTTCCAAGGTGATGATCGTGTTAGATTTTTTATTGGTGATGTGCGTGATAAAGAGCGTCTTTATCGTGCACTAGATGGGGTTGATTACGTCGTACATGCAGCAGCCACTAAAATTGTTCCAACAGCAGAATATAATCCTTTTGAATGTGTAAAAACTAATATTAATGGTGCGATGAACCTCATCGATGCTTGTATTGATAAGGGTGTAAAAGGTGTTGTAGCGCTTTCAACAGATAAGGCGAGCAGTCCAATTAACCTGTATGGAGCGACTAAACTAGCTTCTGATAAATTATTTGTTGCTGGTAATTCCTACTCTGGTGAGCATGGTACTAAGTTCTCAGTCGTGCGTTATGGAAATGTGATGGGCTCTCGTGGTTCTGTAATCCCATTCTTTTTGTCAATTAAAGATAGTGGTGTATTACCTATTACTGATGAACGTATGACTCGTTTTATGATTTCATTAGAACATGCTGTGGATTTGGTTTGGCATGCTTTTGACGACATGGTAGGTGGAGAGATTTATGTTAAAAAAATTCCATCTATGAAAATGACAGACTTGGCTCGCGTTGTTGCGCCTGAAGCCAAGCAAGAAGTGATTGGTATTCGTCCTGGTGAAAAGCTGCATGAGCAAATGATTAGTGCTGAAGATGCTTACTACACCTATGAGTATCCAGAACACTTCAAAATTCTTCCTACAATTAATCAGTGGGCAACTTGTCCAAAACGTATTAAAGACGGTAAGAAAGTACCTGAAGGCTTTGTGTATGCGAGTGATAATAATACTGAGTGGATGAGCGATGCTGAACTACAAGATTGGATACAAGCTAATCGTGAAAAAATAGGAAATATCTAAAATGTTTATCCCATATGGCAAGCAAAATATAAACCAGCAAGATATTGATGCAGTAGTCAGTGTTCTTCAGTCAGATTTTCTTACACAAGGCCCACAAGTTCCTTTATTTGAAAAAACAGTTGCCGATTATGTTGGTACAGAATATGCATTGGCAGTAAATAGTGCAACTTCTGCTTTACATATCGCTTGCTTGGCATTGGGATTGCAAAAAGGAGATGTATTGTGGACATCTCCTATTACTTTTGTGGCTTCTGCGAATTGTGCACTTTATTGTGGTGCAGACGTTGATTTTGTAGATATTGATGCACAGACTTATAATATGTCTGTAGATGCATTACAGCAAAAATTAGTACAAGCTAAATTAGAAAATAAGTTACCTAAAATAGTGATTCCTGTTCATTTGTGTGGACAATCATGCGATATGGCAAAAATCTATGCTTTATCTAAAGAATATGGGTTTCATATTATTGAAGATGCATCTCATGCGATTGGTGGAAAATACCAGTCTGAGTTTATAGGTGCATGTAAATATTCTGATATTACAGTTTTTAGTTTCCATCCTGTAAAAATTGTGACCACTGCAGAAGGTGGTATGGCATTAACCAATAATGCAATCTTGGCACAAAAAATGGAATTATTAAGAAGCCATGGTGTTACCCGCAATACAGCATTAATGAGTAAAGAGACTGAAGGGCCGTGGTATTACCAACAAGTAGAATTAGGCTTTAATTATCGTATGACGGAGTTACAGGCGGCTTTGGGAGTATCTCAAATGCATCGATTAACTCAATTTGTAGAAAAGCGTCATACAATTTCAAAAAGATATAATGAAGTTTTGAAAGATCTGCCTGTCATTTTACCTTACCAGATTCCTGAAAGTTATTCAGGTTTGCACTTATATGTGATTCGTCTGAAGTTGGGTGAGCTTAAAGCATCACGTAAACAAGTTTTTGAAGCATTACGTGCCAAAGGTATTGGTGTAAATGTTCACTACATTCCTGTGCATACGCAGCCCTACTATGAAAATCTAGGTTTTAAATTTGGGGATTTTCCTGTAGCTGAAGCCTACTATGATTCAGCGATCAGCTTACCAATGTACCCCGATTTGACAGATGACCAGATTCAATACGTGTATGAGTCACTGAAAGAGGTTCTAGTATAACTATGCAGTTGGCTGTGATTCCTGCACGTGGTGGAAGTAAAAGAATACCGCGTAAAAATATAAAGATGTTTCATGGCCAACCTATGATTGCTTGGTCAGTTCAAGCAGCTATAGATAGTGGTTGTTTTGATGAGGTTTGGGTATCTACAGACGATGAGGAAATTGCGGCAGTTGCACAAGCTTATGGTGCAAAGGTGCCTTTTTTAAGACCTGCACATTTGTCTGATGACTTTGCAACCACTGCAGATGTGATGTCACATGCAGTAGAGGAGTTTGATAAGTTAAATCATACCTTGCCAGATTATATTTGCTGCTTATATGCGACTGCTCCGTTTGTGACCAAAGCAGACTTGGTGCAGGGGCTAGAAAAGATTAAAAATAATAGCGATTTGAATTATGTGTTTAGTGCAACAACTTACCCATTCCCAATTCAACGTGCAATAAAGCTGAATGCAGATGACACTGTGGAAATGTTTTCACCACAATATTTTAATGTACGCTCTCAAGACTTAGAAGAAGCCTGGCATGATGCTGGGCAGTTCTACTGGGGTACTGCGGGAGCTTGGTTTAATAAAGAGATGATTTTTGCCTCTCAATCTAGTGTTGTAGAGTTACCGCGTTTTAGAGTACAAGATATAGACACACAAGAAGACTGGGATCGTGCTGAATGGTTATTCAAAGCAATACAGCAATGAAAGTTGTCTTTCGGGTAGATGCCTCTATTCAAATGGGTACAGGGCATGTCATGCGGTGTTTGACTTTAGCTGATGCTTTGAAGAATCGGGGGGCGGAATGCTATTTTATTTGTCGTGAGCATTCTGGCAACTTGATTGGTCTAATTACCCAGCGAGGCTATCATGTTGATGCATTGCCTTATATGGATTTATCTCAAGAAGATAAGTTGCAAAACCTTAATGCTGATCTTGCGCATGCTTCTTGGCTAGGTGCAACACAAAAAGCAGATGCGAGTTTATGTACTCCTCTTATGGAAGCATTAAAGCCAGATTGGTTGATTGTTGATCATTATGCTTTGGATATACGCTGGGAACAAGTATTACGTCCATATTGCAAACGAGTAATGGTTATTGATGATTTAGCTGACCGTCAGCATGATTGTGATTTTTTAATTGACCAAAACTATCTGCCTTCATATGAACAACGATATGATAATTTAGTTCAAGCAACAACAAAAAAATTATTGGGGCCATCTTTTGTATTGTTAAGGGATGAGTTTTTAAATTTAAGAGAGAAAAAATTACAGCAAATGCCTAATATCGAGGCGCATATTTTGATTAATTTTGGAGGAATAGGAAACTATTCTTTATTATCAAAAGTTATTGAAGCAATTAATATTTTTAAAAAGCAATCTTTTTATATTGTTACAGGCGGGTTAGATCCGCATCTACTTTTAGAGTTAGAGAAATCTATTTCATATTCAAAAGTCAAGATTGTAGAAACAGCAGTAAATATGGCGGATATTATGTCTCAGAGCCAATATGCTATTGGTGCATGTGGTTCAACGGTTTGGGAGAGATTTTGTTTGGGGCTGAATTCAGGGTTGATAGAAATGGCTGAGAATCAGACACCACTTTTAAACTATCTGACTAAAATGAATTTGATTGATAATCTTGGTAATGTTAATTCTTTAACAACAGATGATATTTTAAAACTATTACAAAATCTAGATTTAACAGATGCAAAATATAGTCATAGAAAAACAGCAATAATGAGTTTGATAGATGGTAAAGGCACACAACGTGTGGTTGAGATGATTTTAGAGGTAGCAAATGTTTAAAGGAAATATCCGTTCAATTCAGCTTGCTGATGCAGAAATGATTTTGAAGTGGCGAAATCAAGATTCAGTACGATTAAACATGTATAACCACGAGATGATTGATTTAGATACTCATATGAAATGGTTTGCCTCAATTCTTAAAAGTGATAGCTGTCAATATTTTATTTATGAGCAAAATCAAAAACCATTAGGAGTGTTGTCTTTTTCTGAAATTGATAAAAAAAATAAAAAAGCGACTTGGGCATTTTACTCAGGTGATACTACTGTTAGAGGTATAGGCTCTGAAATGGAGCAACTCGCCTTAGATTATGCTTTTAATAAATTAGATTTAAATAAACTTTATTGTGAGGTTTTAGAGTTTAATACTACGGTTATTAGCTTTCATCGCAAGTTTGGATTTAAGGTTGAAGGGGTAAAAAGACAAGATTACTTAAGAGATGGTAAATATTATGATATTTATCAGTTATCCTTATTTAAAAGTGACTACTTGAAAACGAAAAATAATGATAAGTATTTGATAGAAAAAAATTATAATTGGAACTTTGAAGTTTCAGGGAATAAGATAGATAAGTTTGCTGAACTTTCAGGTGATAAGAATGCAGTACATTTAAGTAATGAGCGTGCAGTAACACTCGGTTTTTCAGAAAGAATTGTGCACGGAGCTTTAATTTTAGCTGAAATTTCAAAAATTGCAGCTATGGAGTTTCCTGCTCAAAATGCTATTTATTTATCTCAAAAAGTAGATTATAAAATGCCTGTTTATCCAGGTTTAGAGCTTGAAGGACGAGCGAAATTAAAAACTCAAATTGGTCGTTTTGTCATTATTGAATATAGTATTTTTCAAAATGAGAAATTAGTTATTTGGTGTGAGTCTGAGTTTTTACTAAGTAATGAGGCTTTAAAAAATGAAAATTAATAATAGAAAAATTGGAACTGATTTTCCTCCTTATATTATTGCTGAATTGTCTGCCAATCATAATGGTCGTTTAGAAACAGCGTTAAAAATTATAGAGCAGGCAAAAGTCTGTGGTGCAGATGCTGTTAAGCTACAAACTTATAAGGCTGATACCATTACCCTTAATAGTAAAAATGAAGAATTTATGATTCGTGGAGGGCTGTGGGATGGTCAGTCATTATATGAGCTTTATGAGAAAGCACATATGCCTTGGGAGTGGCATAAGCCTTTGTTTGATTATGCTCGTGACCTAGATATTACTATTTTTAGCTCTCCTTTTGATCGAACAGCGGTAGATTTACTGGAAGACCTAAATGCAGCTGCATATAAAATTGCATCTTTTGAAGCAGTAGATTTGCCATTAATTAAATATGTGGCTGCTACAGGTAAGCCAATGATTATTTCTACAGGTATGGCAGATAAAGAAGAAATTGCAGAAGCAGTACAAGCGGCCTATGATGGCGGGTGTAAAGAGTTGGCAATTTTACATTGTGTAAGTGGTTATCCTGCACCAGCAGAAGATTATAATTTAAGAACGATTCAGGATATGGCTTTAAGTTTTAATATTCCTGTTGGTTTGTCTGATCATACTTTAGATAATACAACTGCGATTGCCTCGGTTGTATTAGGTGCTTCTATTATAGAAAAGCATTTTACTTTAGATCGTAATGGCGGTGGGCCTGATGATAGTTTTTCATTAGAACCTGAAGATTTGAAACAATTATGTGTTGGTGCCAAAACAGCATGGCAGGCTTTAGGGCAGGTAGATTATGGTCGTAAATCTAGTGAGCAAGGCAATGCACAATTTAGACGTTCGCTTTATTTTGTGAAAGATATGAAAGTAGGCGATGTCATTGATGAAACTTGTATACGTAGCGTTCGCCCTGGTTTTGGTTTAGCACCTAAGTTTTTTGATGAAATTATTGGTAAAGTAGTTTTACGGGATGTGGTTGGTAATACACCAGTAAAGTGGGAAATTCTAAAGTAATGTTATTGTCAATAGTTATTCCTTTTTTTAATACTTTCGATAGAAGCGAGTCTTTACGTCATATCATTAAAAGAACATTAACTGAAAATAAAGATATAGAATTTATTTTAGTAAACGATGGTTCAGTTGATTCAACTTTTAGTAAGCTAATTAATTATTATAAAGAATTTAGTAAAAGTTCATGTTTGAAAATTATAGATCAAGAAAATAAAGGGCCGGGAGGTGCTAGAAACAATGGTCTAAAAAATGCGACAGGAAAATATATATGGTTTGTAGACTCAGATGATAACATAGATATATCAAATGCATATGAGCGATTAAAGCAAGCAATAGAACTTGATGTTAATTTTGACTTTATTGATTTTAATATTAGAGAAAATAATAAAATAACTAATTCAATGGGTAATGTGGAGTCTGGATATTACCCATCTTTTGAAAATAAATATTTGGATTTAGGGCGAATAGTAACTAAGATATTTTGTAGAGATGTTTTTATAATAAATAATGTTACTTATCCTGAAAAAGTTATATATGAAGATAATTATTTAATTTATATTTTGCCAATTTTTTTAAATAATTTTTTTAAGTTTAATGATGCAGTTTATGAGTATGTAGAAAATCAAAACTCTATAACTAGGCAGAAATTTAATAGAAAATATTATGATCGCCTACTAACTTCATATGAAGGGTTGGAAAACCACTATTATCTAAATAATAAAAAAATAGAAGAAGGTGTTTTAGTTAGATTCAATGAAATTTTTTATGAAAATACATTGCTTTATATTATTGGTGGTATTTTAAAAGGTGAAATTGATAAAAGGGAGTTAATGGAAGTAAAGAAAATTATAGAATGGTGTAATTTTTTAAAGAAAAAATATAACTTTAAATTTATTATTTCAAATAAGAGAAGTTTTAAAATTAAGATTTTATTTGAAATTATTTATATCTTATCAATTTTTTTTGGATCAAAAGATTGGTATTCATATTTTTTAAATTTAAATAAAGAAGAATGGAAAATTAAATAATGAGTGCTAGAAGCTCAATAGTTATTTATTTTTTTGGTGAAATGATTTCCAAAGGCTTACCATTTTTTTTTATACCATACTTAACTAGAAAACTAGGACCAGCTGGTTACGGTGAGTTAGCGTATGCTCTTACTATTATTGCCTTTGCGAGCATATTTATTAGTTTAGGGCAAGAGGCTGCAACTTTTAGCTATTATTATAAAAAGGGGAAAAAGGCATTACCATATTTAAGAACTTCTAGTATGATATTAATGTTTGCTCTAACTATTCTAGTTGCTATTTCATTATTTTTATTAAAAATAAAATATTGGTTTCTCTTAGCATCTATATCATCAGTTGCAATATTAATTAACTATCATATGGCAACTTTACAGGCTCAAAAAAAAGAATTTGAATATATATTAATTCAAATAAGTTCTGCTATTTTACTAATTATTTTTACGTTTTCATTTCTTGAATTAATGGACGGTGATAAAGTAAAGTTAAGATTAGATGCAATGCTATGGTCAAGTATTGTAGTTTTAATCCCAATTATTTTTTTCTTTATTAAGAATACCTATAAGTTTGTAAATTTAAAAAAGATAAAATTATATAGTTTGTATTTATTAAGTTATGGTATCCCAATTTTCTTTCATTCGTTTTCTTTACTAATTAAAGGACAAATAGATAGGATTTTTATATATAAACAGTATGATGCTTTATCTTTAGGTGTCTTTTCTGCTGGAGTGCAGATAGCTGGTTTATTGACTATAATATTAGGAGTTCTTAATAAAGCATTGGTTCCAACGTATTATGAAAAATTAAAAAATAAAACTTTAAATGAGAGTAAAATCATAAAATTGGCTTTATACTCTTTGCCTTTGACTTTAATTCCTGGTGGATTGGCTTTTTTTATACCAGAAAGTGCTTATATTTGGTTTTTAGGGCAAGAATATAGTGGCTCTAAATATTTTACATATATGTATGTTTTTGGCATATCTTTGAATATACCTTATCTAATTTTAGTGAATTATTTTTTTTATCATGGTTATACAAAAAAATTGTCAAAATGTACGATTATCAGTACACTTATTTATATACTCTTTCTATGGTTATTTTCTGCAAAAAGTATTTTTTTAATACCATATGCTTTAATTTTTTCAAATATATTTTTGGTATTGATTTTATGGTGGTTTTTAAAAAATGAGAAATAATTTGATAATCTGTGTTACACCATTACAGATGCTAATTGCAGAAAAAATAATAGATTTATATCCAGACGATAATTATCATCTTTTAGTTATGTACTATGATGATAATGAAAAATATAATTATTATTATAAGAAGCTAAGTTCAAAATGTCTTGTCTCCTTTAGGTTAATAATGGAAAAAGAAAGTAAAATATATAGATTATATTATTTTTTTCAGTTAGTTAATTTGCTAAAAAATAAATTTGACTCTTTATATTATAATATCTATTTTGCAAGTGTGGATAGTTTTTTTATTCATTACATTTGTTCATCTATTAATTATAAAGATATTATTACATTTGACGATGGTGTGGCAAATATATATAAGAAAGGCTTGTATTATAAAAATAGAGATTATTCCTTGCTATTGCGATATTTAAGAATTTTTTTAGGTATCAGGTATAATTTAAAGGAAATAGTTTCTATTTCGGAAAAACACTATACCATATTTAATGGTGTAGAAAATATATGTAAAAATTCTGTTTTTTTACCTTTATTTATTTCTGATAAAGAGAGAGATAAAGAGTCCAAGGAATTTAGTATTTTTTTAGGTCAACCCTATTCTGAATATAATATTGGTAAAAATATTAATATAAATGCAATTCTTTCTAAAATAGGTGTTATAAACTACTTCCCTCATCCTCGTGAAAGAAATCTTCCGGAAGCTATTAATATAATAAATTCAAATCTTATTATTGAGGATTATGTAATTACACTATTAAATCAAGGTTATAATGTTAAGGTATACTCATTCTTGAGTACTGCACTTTTAAACTTGAATTCTATAGATAATGTTAGTGCATTTTTAATATACGATAAGCAATTATATGAAAAATATACAGACTTATATGAATTCTTTTTTAATTCAAATATTGAAACTTTGGATTTAGAAGGGGAGGCTTATTGTAATGGGTAACACGTTAGCATTAAAGGCTGCTATATTAATTTTATTTTCAATTTATATTTTTGTGGCAGGTTTTTCCTATACGGCTTTAGTGGTTAATGATGAGTTTGCATCTATTATATCTTTGTATACTAGAGTTTTTTTACTGGCTCTAATGCTTTTACTTATATTTTTGAAAGGGAGTTTGGGGAAAATAGAATTATATTTTTTAATATTTTCTGCATTTTTCTTAATTACGATGAATCCATTTCTTATAATTATGGCATTTATGATTTTACCAGGTATAATTTTTGCTGACTTTATTAATAATAAACAAGCAATAAAAATTACTATAGGTGCTTCAATTTTAAGTTTTTCTTCAATTTTTTTGCTTTCACATTTTAATATAATTGAGAGTAAGGTTTTAATGGATGATAGTGAATTTACGCTTTCAAATTTAAGGCAAACATATGGCTTTAATAATCCAAATGCTGCATCTATGTATATCGCTCAAATTCTAATGGTTTCCATCGTTTATAAAAATAAGTTATTAAGTTTTTTTATTTTTTTATTTTTTTTATGGTTGACTTTTTCCACAGGCTCAAGGACTCCTTTATATGCTGTTGTTTTTTTTATATTTTTAATTTACTTATCAAAATATAATTTCTTCCTCCCTTTTATAAGATATGGAGCTCTTATTTTTATTTGTATTATTCCTTTAATTATTATCTTTTTTATTGCTAATGGAATTTGGGTCTATTCTAATATTGATTTTAATCACTTACTAACTTATAGGCTAAGTATTGCTCAATCCCTATATTCAGAAGTTGGTGGATTATCATTACTTCCATCATACTCAAGTGAATTTGTTGATTCTGGCTATGCTAATATTCTATTAAATGGAGGTTTTCTAGTTTATTTATTATTTTTCATTTTTTCTTATCTATACTTAAAGATAGAAAATAATAGGTACTTTTTTTGTCTATTTGTTGTTTTTTTATTAATATTAATTTCTGAAACATTTATTACTGGAAACTTAATTTTTAGTATTTTGTTAATCTCACGGTCTATTTATCTGTTAAATAAAAGGTTGCCAATTTAAATGAAACCTATGAAAAAAGTTTACTTTTTAATTCTTTCATTAAAAGGGCGCTCAGGAACAGAGCGTGTAACTTGTCAACTAGCTAATATGTTAGATGATGCAGGTTACCAGATTGTAATTTTGAATCTGGATACTTGTAGAGAATTGGCGGCTTTTGATATAAATAAAAATATAGATGTACAGTATTTTAATGGATCTATTTTCAAACTTTTAAGGAAGATAAAATCTTTAAATCAAGAAGATATTCTTTTTATTCAAAATATGGAACGATTGTCTTTAATCACTCTTTTAGTTAATCCTAAATCTAAAAATATTTGTTTAGAACATGGAGTGTTTTTTACAAAATCTAAGCTTGGTAAATTTTTAACTAAATATTTATATTCACGATTAGATGCTCTCGTTACAATTACTTATGCTGATGCAAAAAATTATTTTAAATTTTTAGATGTTCAGAAAGTCCATACAATTTATAACTCAACTCCTTTTTCTCCTGAAACATTAACTTATAATTCTTTGTCAAAAAAAATTATAGCAGTTGGTCGTTTATCTCCAGAGAAAAATTTTTCTGATCTAGTTCACGCGTGGTCTTTAATTTATAGTAGATTTCCAGATTGGTCTTTAGATATTTACGGTAATGGGGATGAAGAATATAATTTGAAAAAACTTATTCAAGAACTGTCATTAAAGAATATCACTATTCATAAAAATATAAATGATATTGAAAATGTATATAAGAGTGCTTCTTTTTTAGTGCAAACTTCTAAGTTTGAGGGTTTAGGTATGGTTTTAATTGAGGCGCAATCATATGGTTTACCATTAGTTGCATATAATTGTCCATACGGCCCATCCGAGATTATTGTTAATGAAAAAAACGGGCTTTTAATACAAGATTATAATGTTAATGATTTGGTTAATGGGATTGAACAGTTAATTGTTAATTTAGAGCTAAGGGAAAATATGCATTTTTATGCTCTTAATTCTAATAAAAAATTTGATATAAATTTAATAAGTAATCAGTGGTTAAATTTATTTAATAATCTTTAATATTTATTTTCTAAGACTATTGAGTGCTTTGAGGTGGTAATGAGTTTTTTAGTTAGTATAATCATGCCTGCATATAATGCGGAAAAGTTAATATCCGATTCGATAAATAGTGTTTTATCGCAGACATATAAGAATTTTGAGCTAATAGTAATTGATGATTGCTCACAAGATCAAACATCACAAGTTGTAGAAAATTTTATTTTAAAAGATAAGAGAGTAAAACTTATTAAAAATATTAAGAATAAAGGTGTTGCTGAAACTAGAAATACTGGTTTAGATCAGGCTAAAGGTGATTATGTCGCTTTTTTAGACTCTGATGATAAGTGGGATAATAATAAGTTAGAAAAACAATTAGCAGTTTTGAAAGAAAGAAATGATGTTGATGTTGTATATGGCTCTTACTATAGATTTAATAATGATGGAATTAAAAATATAGTAAAGGTTCCTAACTTACTAGATAAAAAAGAGTTATTAAAAGGTAATCCAATAGGTAATCTAACTGCTATCTATAATTTTAAAAAATATTCGCAAATCCGGCAAAAAAACATTGGTCATGAAGATTATTTATTTTGGCTAGAAATTTTTAACTCTAGCCCAGATGTAAAAGGCATAGGTATTCAGGAACCTATAGCCTATTATAGAGTAGCAGAAGATGCTAAGAATTTGTCCGGAAATAAGTTGAAAGCAGCGAGCTGGACATGGACTATTTATCGAAAGCACTTAAAACTAAATTTAATAAGTTCTCTATTTTATTTTTCCTATTATATGATTAAAGCTATTTTAAAGAGAGTCTAAGGCGTGAGAGTTCTAATAACAGGTGCAACAGGCTTTGTAGGTTCAGCTCTAACTGAACGGGTGAATAGTTTGTATGACACTATGGTTTTAGTTCGTACTCAAAGTAATGTTCTGCCTTCCACGATTCAACAACTTGTTGCCAGCAATATTTTTGAAGCAGATTTTCCAGAAAATGTAGACGTTATTATTCACTTAGCAGGTCGTGCTCATATTCTAAATGAACAAACGACAGATCCATTAGCTGAATTTTGTAAAGTCAATGTAGAAGGGACATTACAACTTGCCCGTCAGGCTTTGGACAAAAAAGTAAAACGCTTCATATTTATGAGTTCTATAGGTGTGAATGGTTCAGTGACATCACAGCAACCGTTTACAGAAGATGCTCTGCCACAACCCCATGCAGATTATGCGGTTTCCAAACTAGAAGCAGAGGAAGCATTAAAAAAATTATTTGCTGGTACAGACATTGAATTAGTGATTATTCGCCCACCCTTAGTGTACGCAGCTCACGCGCCAGGTAACTTTGCTCGTTTACTCAAATTAGTCGCAACCAATTTACCTTTACCTTTTACACGTACACGAAACAAACGTAGCTTTGTCGCACTTGAGAACTTGGTCGATTTTATTCAGGTTTGTATTGAGCATCCCAACGCTGCCAACCAAACATTTTTAGTGGCAGATCAAAGTCGCATTTCCACACGTGAACTGGTTCAATACTTAAAACAGGGTATGGGAAAAACCCCATATTTTATTTATATTCCACAACCTCTTATGAAACTAGGGGCGGCATGTGTAGGGAAATCCAAACTCTATGAACAACTGTTTGAATCACTTGAAGTAGATGCTTCCAAGGCTCAAAAACTACTGGGCTGGACAGCTCCGTTAAGTACCCAGCAAGCCATGTTAAAAGCAGGCCAAGATTATCTAAAAATGAAAGAGTAATTCACGTATGTCAATTTTTGCACAGAGCATTGTATTTTTTATACTGACATTACTATTTACAGGCTACATGCGGCATTATGCCCTAAAGAAAAATATCATAGACAACCCCAATGAGCGCAGCTCCCACAGTGTACCCACGCCACGCGGTGGTGGTGTAGCTGTGGTGTGTAGCTATTTATTGGTGTTGGCTGTGCTGATCTATAGCCAGCAACTGACAGTCCATATAGGCTTAACCCTTATGGGGGCAGGTTTTGTTATCGCACTGCTTGGTTTCTTAGATGATCATGGGCATATCAACTCCATGTTGCGTCTAGCCATCCATTTTCTAGTGGCTATAAGTGCGGTGACCAGTTTAGGTGGTTTTGCTGAAGTCACTGCTTTTAATGGTCTGCAACTCGGCTTTGTAGCCAATATCATTGCTGTGTTATTTTTGGTGTGGTTACTCAATCTGTATAATTTTATGGATGGCATTAATGGTATTGCCAGTGTTGAAGCCATTACCGCCACAGTGAGTATGGCAATTTTGTACTATCTGCTAAATGCATCGCTGAATTCAGATCTACTTTGGTTATTAGCTGCCTGCGTATTTGGCTTCCTATTATGGAACTTTCCCAAAGCCAAAATTTTTATGGGCGATGCCTGTAGTGGGTTTTTAGGGCTAACATTAGGGATTTTGGCATTAATTGCCCTCAAAGAAAACTTAGCATTGTTTTGTGCATGGATTATTTGTCTAGGTGTATTTGTGGTCGATGCGACTTATACCCTGATTAAACGCGTGCTCAGTGGCTATAAAATGTATGATGCGCATCGCAGCCATAGCTATCAAATTTTATCGCGTAAATGGGGCAGCCATACGCCAGTGACTTTGGCTGTAGCAGCGATTAACCTTCTCTGGCTATTTCCAATTGCATATATGACCGTAATGCAACAATGGGCCTATCCTGAATTCGCAGTGTTGATTGCTTATTTACCTTTAATATTGATTGCTATTAAATTAAGAGCGGGAACACCTGATGCCTGAGAAAAAATTACTGATTCTCGGGGCAGGCGGTTTTGGTCAATCAATTGCTGAAGTTGCTGAACTGCTAGGTAAATGGAAGAGTATTTCATTTGTTGATGATCGATGGCCTGAGCAACAACAGGTTGGTCGCTATACAATTATTGCAAATATTCAATCTTTAGAAGCAATCAATTTGCATAGTTTTGAAGCCATTATAGCAGTTGGAAATAACCAAATACGACAAAAATGGCAACAATTATTGCTTGATTTATCTATACCCATTACGACTATTATACATCCACAAACTGTCATTGCTCCTAGTGTAACAATAGGGCAGGGGGTAAGTATTATGGCTGGGTGTGTTATTGGAACGAATACGATTATCCAAGATGGTGCTATTTTAAATATGGGTACATTATTGGACCATGATGTGGTGGTTGAACAATTTGTACACTTAAGTATTGGGGTGAAAGTTGCAAGTAATAATGTTATCCCTACATTTTCTTTCTTGGAAGTGGGAAGTATCATAGAACATAAGTCTTAATAACAACTTCTTTAAATTAAGATATGACGTGCTGAAAAATATATGAAATCTCTTGTAATTCCTCTGGTTGAATCTCCACGTTCAGCAAAACTCGCGTTTTTAGTCATTTTAGACTTTTGTATTTTCCCTGTTCTAATCTGGCTTTGTTATGCCATTCGACAGTTTGATCTCGGTACAGAAGTTGTACCCAATATTCCCTTTGGGCCAGTTTGGGTCAGTGGTATTGCAGTCTTTGCGCTGTTTATCTGTGGTGTATACCGTTTTATTGTTCGTACCTTTAATGAATTTTTTATTGCCAAATTAGGTCTGGCAACCATATTAAGCGTGATTGGTTTGTACTTGTTGGCTTATAGTACGCATGCGTTTATTCCGACCTCAATCCCTTTAATGTTTGGCTTTATGATGTTCGCTTGGGTTTGGTTCAGCCGGGGTATTATTCGTTTTGTCGTTCAATCTTATTTGAAGTCAGGTGTACCGAAAAAACGGATTGCTATTTATGGAGCAGGTCATGCTGGTCAGCAGGTAGCAGCTACTTTAAACCGTTCTAATGAACATCTACCGATTATATTTATTGATGATGATCCTTCTTTAAGTGGCCAAAATATTGGTGGTATCCAAGTTTTTTTACCACATACTGCTTTGAAATGTTTTACAAAATTCAAAATTGATGAAATTTTAATTGCACTCCCGTCAGTAGGGCGAATACGTAAAAGTGAAATTATTAAGTTTTTAGAGCCGGCTCATTTAAAAATTACCGAGATTCCGGGTCTGACTAAACTGGTCAATGGTGAAATTCGAATTTCTGATATTCAGGAAGTAGATATTATTGATTTACTGGGGCGTGATCCTGTACCGCCAGTTCCAGTGCTTTTGGCTAAAAATATTAAAAATAAAGTAGTCATGGTCACAGGTGCGGGTGGCTCGATTGGTTCAGAACTGTGTCGCCAAATTATTAAAAATCAGCCGGCCAAACTGGTTATTTATGAACTGACTGAATTCGCACTGTATAGCATTGAAAAAGAGTTACGCCTTAGCGCTAGCTGTGAAATCATTCCGATTCTTGGCTCTGTACTGGATGAGCGTAAGTTAGAACGGGTAATTGAACAGTACGGCGTGCAAACCGTTTATCATGCGGCTGCTTATAAGCATGTGCCATTGGTCGAGTGTAATCCATTGGCTGGCCTGAAAAATAATGCAGTCGGTACAGCATTCAGTGTCAATGCCGCAGTTAAAAAGGGTGTAGAAACTTTTGTCCTGATTTCAACCGATAAGGCGGTGCGCCCGACCAATGTCATGGGCGCGACCAAACGGATGGCAGAGCTGTATTGTCAGGCTATGGCGGAAGCGCAAGACCAGACCCAGATCAGTATTGTGCGCTTTGGTAATGTCCTCGGTTCTTCGGGCTCGGTCGTGCCGCTGTTTAAACAGCAGATTGCCAAAGGTGGCCCGATTACCGTGACCGATCCGGAAGTGACCCGGTTCTTTATGACCATTCCGGAAGCTTCGCAACTGGTGATTCAGGCTGGCGCTTTGGGAACCGGTGGAGACGTATTCCTGCTGGACATGGGCGAGCCGGTACGGATTCAGGATCTGGCACGACAAATGATTTCTCTCAGCGGACTCAAAGTCAGAGATGATAAAAACCCGAATGGCGATATTGAAATTCAATATACTGGGCTACGTCCAGGCGAAAAACTTTATGAAGAACTGCTGATTGACGAAGAAAATACAGAAATTACTTCACATAAGCGTATTCTACGATCTGTAGAGAAACATTATCCATTGGCAGAAATTCTGGCAGTATTTAACCGTATGCATGCACTTAGCGCGACTCAGACTGATATTGAATGGGCACTGGCACAACTAGAATATTATGTGGATGGTTATATACGCGGTAACGAAATTAAAGTGAACTAGGTTTTTATAGATATGATTAAAAAAGCGATTCTCCCTGTGGCGGGTCTAGGTACGCGTTTTTTACCTGCCAGTAAATCCATTCCGAAAGAAATGGTTACTGTTGTGGATCGCCCTGCAATTGAATATGTGGTGCGTGAAGCCGTTGCTGCCGGAATTGAGCAGATTATTCTGGTGACCCATTCTTCCAAGGCTTCGATTGAAAATTATTTTGACCGTAACTTTGAGCTTGAAACCACCCTTGAGCAAAAAAACAAAATCGACCTGCTGAAAGAAATTACGGAGATTCTGCCTGCAGGCGTGAGTGTGATTAGTGTACGCCAGCCGCAGCCTTTGGGTCTGGGTCATGCGGTACTGTGTGCCAAAGCCATGATTGGTGATGATGATTTTGCAGTGCTGTTACCGGATGTGCTGGTGAAAGATCAGGATCCGGAAAATGACCTGTCACGCATGATTCAGCGCTATGTACAATCTCAAGCTTCACAAATCATGGTTGAAGCAGTGCCTGAACATCTGGTCGACCAGTATGGCATTGTTGATGTTGCTGCATCACCTGAGGAAGGTGAAAGTATAGTCATGCAAGGGATCGTTGAGAAACCGGCAGTCGGGACGGCACCATCGAATCTGTCTGTGGTGGGGCGTTATATTCTGCCGGCAAAAATCATGCAGCTTTTAGAACAGACCCCACGCGGGGCAGGCAATGAAATCCAGCTGACCGATGCCATCGCCATGCTGCAGCAAACCGAAGCCGTAGAAGCCTATCGCATGAAAGGTCAGACCTTTGACTGTGGCAGCAAGTTAGGTTATCTAAAAGCTGTTTTACATTATGGCGTCGATCATCCTAAACTCGGTGCCGAGTTTAAAGCATTAATTCAGGAACTGGCATTATAATAATCAAGGAATATTATGAAAGTCGCAGTATTGGGAAAAACCTTATTTTCCGGAGTCATTTCAGCTCTTTTATCTGAATGTGGTCATCAGGTGGTCTGGTGTAACAGCTTCAATGCAGATGAGTCGGCCCGGCCCTATTTCCAGGATGAATCTCTACAACAATTACTGCAAAAACAGGAAAAATCTGGTTTTTTAAACTGTTGCGATTTTCAGCATCTGGATTTTAATCAGGATGTGTTTTTCTTTAGTTTTAATGCGACTGAAGAACAGCAAGCGTTTCAGATGCTGGACACCATCCGGCATGCCTGTTTTGCCCATCCCAAGCTGATGATTAATGCCTCGACCTTTGGCTTGCATGGCACGCAGCGCTTTCAGCAGTTGCTGCCGAATGATGACTGGATTTATCTGCCAGATATTATTCAGGAAGGGAATGCACTGCGTAGCTTTACTCAGGCCACCCAGTTGATTGTGGGCTGTGATCATGCAGATATCCAGCCTAAAATCAAAGAATTATTACGTCCATTATTTCCACGCGCGCAGCAGTATCTATTTATGCCGGTTCTGGATGCCGAATTTACCAAGTTGAGTATTTCCGGCATGCTCGCCACCCGGATCAGTTATATGAATGATCTGGCCAGTGTGGCAGAAAAGCTTGGCATTGATATTGAACAGGTACGGCAAGGCATGGCTGCGGATAACCGGATTGGTTCTGCCTATCTGTTCCCCGGCGTTGGTTTTGGTGGAGAGAATTTCTCCCATGATATCCGGACGCTTACTCACGCCGTGGCAGATTCAGGGGTAAAAAACCAGTTGCTGGAACAGGTCTGGGACATTAACGAACAGCAAAAAGAATTACTGTTTCGTAAACTCTGGAACTATTTCCGTGGAGACTTAAAGGGTAAAGTTATTGCGATCTGGGGTGCAGCCTTTAAGGAAAACACGCCGAGTATCCAGCAGTCTCCGGTACATGCCATGCTGACCGCTTTGTGGGCACAAGGCGTGACGGTCAAGCTGCATGATCCTCAGGCAATCACAAATATTGAAAAGGTTTATGGGCCACGGGAAGACCTGATCCTGTGTAAAGACCAGTATCAGGCTGTGGAAGGGGCGTATGCCTTGTGTCTGATGACGGCATGGAAACAGTACGGCAGTCCGGATTATCCATATCTGATCAAGCTAATGCAGCATCCCCTGATTCTGGATGGGCGTAATCTGTATGATCCGACGTATGTCAAGACACGCGGTTTTAATTATATTGGGGTGGGACGTTAATGTTGAGCCATTTTAATCCAAATCTCGACACTGAAACTGTGTGTCAGAAACTCGCCTCGAACAAAGAACAACTTCAGTCTGAGCATCTGCGGGAACTGTTTGCTGCTGACCCGGAGCGCTTTAATCGATATTCCATTCAGTTTGAACAACTGCTATTTGACTATAGCAAACACAGAATCAATCAAAATGTGATACAAGGCCTGATCGAATGGGCCGATGCACAGAACCTCAGATCCTGGATTGGCTCCCTGTTTTCCAGTCAAAAAATCAACTATACCGAGCAGCGTGCTGCCATGCACTGGGCACTGCGCCTGCCCAAACAGGATCAACAGCATGCTGATCTGGCAGCTGATGTGCATGCCCAGCTGGAGCGTATGTATGCGCTGGTGGAACAGATTCATGCCGGACAGCGTCGCGGTGCCACCGGGGAAGTCATTCAGGATGTGGTCAATATCGGGGTGGGCGGATCAGACCTCGGTCCCTTGATGGTCACGCATGCTTTATCTGATTTTAAATACCAGTCTGCCCAGCCACTCAACGTACATTTTGTTTCGACTATGGATGGCAGTCAGTTGTCTGAGCTGTTGCATCAGCTGCGTCCGGAAACGACACTGTTTATTATTTCCTCCAAATCCTTCGGCACCATTGATACCCTGACCAATGCTCAGACGGTACGCTTGTGGCTGGAAAAGGCCTTAGGTCAACATCCTTATATTCTCAAGCATCATTTTATTGGAGTATCGACCAAACCGGAAAAAATGACGGCGTGGGGTATCGTACCGGAAAACCAGTTATTGCTTTGGGACTGGGTCGGCGGGCGTTATTCACTCTGGTCCTGTATCGGACTGCCAATTGCCCTGAGTATCGGGATTGAAGGCTTCAAGCAGCTGCTGGCTGGTGCTTATGCAATTGATCAGCATTTCCAGTACCAGCCTTTTGAGCGCAATATTCCGGTATTGATGGGGCTTTTGGGAGCATGGAATACCAATTTTCTGGATATTCAGACCCATGCAATTCTGCCTTATGATGGTCGGCTGAAATATTTTGCCTCCTATCTGCAACAGCTGGAAATGGAATCCAACGGCAAATCAATTCAACGTAATGGCGAGAAAGTCCAGCTAGATACCTGCCCGATTATCTGGGGTGAGGTCGGGCCGAATGCCCAGCATGCCTTCTATCAGTTATTGCATCAGGGTACGCAGTCAGTCAGCTGTGATTTTATTGCACCGGTAGAACGTTATAACAGCCAGCAATATACCTATGCAGACAGCGCTGAAGCATTAGTCGAACAACATCATCTGGCCTTATCCAACTGTCTGGCGCAATCGCGCTTACTGGCTTTTGGCAATGAAGCACTGGATCAAACTGAATTGGCGAGCTTACCGGCTTATAAACAGTATGAAGGTAATCAGCCGAGCAGTACCCTGTTATTGCAGGAACTCAATCCATACAGTTTGGGCATGCTTATTGCACTGTATGAGCACAAGGTATTTGTCCAGTCCGTGCTGTGGAATATCAATCCGTTTGACCAGTGGGGCGTAGAAAAAGGCAAGGAAATTGCCAACCAGCTATTGCCAATACTGAATGGTGAACAAACCGATCTGGATGGTTTGGACGGTTCTACCCAAGGCCTCATTAAAATTTTATTAGGAAAGTCAAATGGCTAAAATTTTGGTCACAGGTGGGGCAGGCTATATTGGTTCACATACCTGTGTAGAATTGTTGAATGCCAGACATGAGGTAATTGTACTTGATAATCTGTGCAATAGCTCCTCCGAGTCCTTAAGCCGAGTAGAAAAGCTGACCAAAAAAAGCCTGACCTTTGTGGAAGGCGATATCCGGGATAGCCAGTTACTCGATCAGGTCTTTCAGCAAAATTCGATTGATGCGGTAATTCATTTTGCCGGTCTTAAAGCAGTCGGTGAAAGCCAGCAGATTCCATTGGCTTATTTTGATAATAATATTGCCGGTTCAATTAGTCTGGTTCAGGCGATGCAGCGCGCACAGGTGTATAAACTGGTCTTTAGCTCTTCCGCCACTGTGTATGGTGAAGATAATCCTTCTCCATATCAGGAAGATATGCCCTTAAGTATGCCGAATAATAATTATGGCTATACCAAGTTGGTTGTTGAGCAGATGTTAGAAAAAGTAGCAATTGCAGATGAACGTTGGTCCATTGCCTTGCTACGTTATTTTAATCCGGTCGGCGCGCATAAAAGTGGACAGATTGGTGAAGATCCATTGGGTATTCCCAACAATCTGATGCCTTTTGTGACTCAAGTTGCGGTAGGTCTGCGTGAAAAGCTGTCTATTTTTGGCCATGATTACGACACGGCCGACGGCACCTGTGAGCGTGACTTTATTCATGTAGTGGATTTAGCGAAAGCACATGTTTTAGCAATTCAGAATCGTTTAAAGCATCAAGGCTGCCGGGCCTGGAATATTGGTACGGGCCAACCGATATCGGTATTAACCCTGAAAGATACCTTTGAGAAAGTGAATCAGATCCAGATTCCGTTTGAGTTCGCTGCACGACGTGATGGTGATTTGGCAAGTTTCTATGCAGACAATGCGCGTGCAGTAAAAGAGTTGGGCTGGACACCCGAATATGGCTTGGAGGATATGCTCGCCGATAGCTGGAAATGGCAAAAGCAGAACCCCAAAGGATATGGATCATAGATATGAATTTTATTTATGGGGTTATTTGTCATCAACTTACCCATTCATTGGTTTTTCTGGTGAATGAGCTGCTGAAAAGTCCTCATAGTATTATTCTTATTCATGTCGATCAAAAAGCCGACCTTGCCCCATTTCATACTCAATTCGGACAGCTTGATCAGGTATATTTTTTAGCAGACCGGACAGATGTACGATGGGGCAGCTATAGCCAAATTGAAGTCATGTTAAAACTCCTGCAGGAAGCACAAAAATATGATTACGGCTATTTTTTCTTCCTGTCCGGAGATGACATTCCTTTATGTTTCAATACCGCAAGAGAATTATTTCTAGAAAAAGAATATCAAAAACAGACCGAGTTTGTGGGTCATGATGATTTACCAGATGATGTGGAACAACGGGTGAATGTCCTGTATTTACCGATTATGTATCAGAAAGCTAAATCACCATTATTTCAGTTCCTGAACAGATGGGCATTATGGTATTGCCGGCACTTCCGTAAACAGGATATTTCTCATTTACCTAAACTATATAAAGGTTCAAACTGGATTACTCTCACCGATCAGGCGGTGACATTTATTCTGGATTATCTGGAAGCGAATCCGGATTATGCAAAAACCTTTAAATCTTCACTCTGTGCAGATGAAATCTTTTTCCATACCATTATTTATAATTCCCATTTTCAGCAACGCATCTATCATGTCCAGCATAGGATAGAGGATTGTGAAACAGGGCTAAGATATATTGACTGGGATTCCGGGCCGGATTATCCAAGAACTTTAGATGTGTCTGATTTTGATAAAATGAAGAAGTCAGGCATGCTGTTTGCGCGAAAAATGAATACAAATATCACAGTGGATATACTCGAAAAACATTTTTCATAAAAGCTTCAGGCCGGAAAAGTACCCTAAAAACTGGAGTCTTTTCTCTGGTTTAAGGGCATTGTTTTCAGGCTTTTTGAGGACTTAAGCATTGCCCTGGATCAGCTGGGTCAGCTCATCGACATAGTCCTGCATCGGTCGTGGATGATGATCACGGCGGCTTTCAATATTCAAACGCAATAATGGTTCAGTATTGGAGGCGCGCACATTAAAACGCCAGCTACCAAAATTCAGGCTGACGCCGTCGGTCTGGTCAATTTCTGGTTTTTGATCGGCATAATGATCGAAAAGTTTTTGGATGGTTGCCTGGGTATCGGCCACTTTAAAATTAATTTCACCTGAACATGGGAACTTGGCGATCATTTCTTCCACAAGAGAAGATAAGGATTTTCCTGTTTCAGACAGTACCGCCATAGCCAGTAACCATGGAATCATGCCGCTGTCACAGTAAGCAAAATCACGGAAATAGTGATGGGCACTCATTTCCCCGCCATAAGCCGCATTATGTTCACGCATGACATCTTTAATGAAGGCATGCCCTGATTTTGATTGGACGGTAATCCCCTGATACTGCTCTACCACATCCAGCGTATTCCAGACCAGACGCGGGTCATGGACAATTTTTTCGCCAGACTGCTTCAGCAGGAATGCCTGCGCCAGAAGGCCAACAATATAATAACCTTCAATGAACTGCCCTTTTTCATCGAACAGGAAGCAGCGGTCAAAGTCGCCATCCCAGGCAATGCCCATATCCGCACCATGCTGAATGACTGCATCACGGGTGCTATCACGGTTTTCAACCAGAATTGGATTCGGGATGCCATTCGGGAAGTTACCATCGGCCTCATTGTGAATTTTGACAAATTCAACCGGAATCTGGAGTTGTTGAAACTTCTGTTCAAGCGCATCAACCACATGTCCTGCGGCACCATTACCAGCATTCATCACCAGTTTCATCGGGCGGATTTTTGCCGGATCGATATAGGTCATCAGGTGGTCGATAAATTCTGGCAGGATATTATATTTTTCCGTATGACCTTTTTGGCTAACTTCAATGAATTGCCCTGATTCGGCCAAGGCCTGAATTTCTTTTAAGCCTGTATCTGCACTGATCGGACGGGCATTTTCACGCACCAGTTTCATCCCATTATAGTCCATTGGATTATGGCTGGCAGTAACTTCAATACCACCCTGAACATCCAGGTGGAAAGCTGCGAAATAAACTTCTTCGGTCCCGGTCATGCCAAGATCCAGCACATTGACCCCGGCATCATTCAAGCCGCGAATGGTGGCCTGTTTTAGCTCTTCACTGCTGAGTCGTATATCACAACCAATGGCTACTGTTTTAGGTTGATAAATTTGTCCATAAGCCCGGCCAATTTTGTAGGCGATATCTTCATTGAGTTCTGTACCCAGTTTGCCACGAATATCATAGGCTTTGAAGCAAGTCAGTTTTGTCATTTAGAGGCTCTCCATTCAGAAGAAAAAGGCCGGTTCCCCAGCCTTGATTCAATTTTAATTATTCTACGGTAACCGATTTTGCCAGGTTGCGTGGCTGATCCACATCCGTACCACGTAGCACTGCCACATGATAAGACAATAACTGCACCGGGATGCTATACACAATCGGTGCCAGCACTGCATTGACTGCCGGAATATGTACCACATGCTGGCGTTCTTTGGCTTTAATGCCGCTGTTTTCATCAGCAAACACAAATAGCTCGCCACCACGCGCCTGAACTTCTTCCATATTGGATTTGAGCTTATCCAGCATGTCATCCTGTGGTGCCAGAATCACTACCGGCATGTCATTGTCAACCAGTGCCAATGGCCCGTGTTTCAGTTCGCCTGCAGCATAACCTTCAGCATGAATATAGGAAATTTCTTTCAGCTTGAGTGCGCCTTCCAGTGCGATCGGGAAATGCGTACCACGGCCCAAGAACAGGCAGTGCTGCTTTTCAACAAACAGTTCAGAAAGGCGTAGAAGCTCATCATCATGACGCAAGGTATCCAGCATGACTTTAGGCATATGCCAAAGTCCTGTGGTAATTTCCGTCATTTTTTCTGTAGAAATAGTATTTTTTACAGAACCGATTTTCAGTACCAACAGCATCAAGGCTGCAAGCTGGGTGGTAAAGGCTTTGGTGGAAGCCACGCCAATTTCAGGACCAGCTAAAGTCAGCAGGCTGTAATCTGTTTCACGTACCATCGAAGAGGTTGCCACGTTACAGATCGTCATCGTGCTAATGTCGAGGCCTTTGGCAGTTGCACGTTTCTGTGTATCACGTAAGGCAGCCAAGGTATCGGCAGTTTCACCGGACTGGGAAATACATACATATAGCGTGTTGTTCACAATCACCGGAGTGCGATAACGGAACTCGCTGGCAATCTCGACCTGGCAAGGCAGGTCAATCAGCTGTTCAAACCAGTATTTGGCAATCATGCCGGCATGATAGCTGGTACCGCAGGCAATAATCTGGATTTGCTGGATTTTTGCAAAGTCTTGTTCCGCACTGGCAAGAAAATCTTCACGCAGGTCATTGCCATTTAAAGCTTGGGAAATGGTCTGTTTGATCGCTTCAGGCTGCTCATAAATTTCTTTGAGCATGTAGTGCTTGTATTCACCTTTAGAAGCATTGCTGACGGCAGCATCCAGTTCCTTGACCGGACGATCGACAAGTTGACCATCGACAAAGACTTCAATCGTGGTACGGGTCAAACGGGCAATATCGCCTTCTTCAAGATAAATAAAACGGTTGGTAATCGGGAGCAGAGCCAACTGGTCAGAACTGATAAAGTTTTCACCAATACCGACACCAATGACGAGCGGAGAACCTTCACGTACGGTAATCAGTTCATCAGGGTGGTCAGTATGTACGATACCCAGTGCATAGGCACCTTTCAGTTGTGGAACCACCTGGCGTACAGCTTCTAACAGGCTCGGGGTAGATTTCAGCGCATCATTGATCAGATGGGCAACCACTTCAGTATCAGTCTGTGAGGTAAACACATAGCCTAAAGCTTCAAGATCATCTTTCAGTTCCTGATAGTTTTCGATAATCCCGTTATGGACCACTGCTACATTTTCAGAAATATGCGGATGGGCATTTTCTTCAGTCGGTTTGCCATGGGTGGCCCAGCGTGTATGCGCAATGCCGAGTGAACCGCTAATCTGGGATTCATTCACAGCCTGTTCAAGGTTTGCAACCTTACCGACACGGCGTTCACGTAGGACTTGGCTGTTGTTAATGAGTGCCAAACCTGCTGAATCATAACCACGGTATTCCAGGCGTTTTAAGCCTTCAATCAAAATATTGGTAATGCTGCGTTCCGCAATGCCACCGACGATACCACACATATTTGTTCCCCTTATTTCTTGATTTTTTGCGGACGTGGATAGTTTTCTTTGGCAAATTGCTTAGAGCGCTCTACTGCCAAACTGTTGTCTTCCACATCACGGGTAATCGTCGAGCCTGCACCCACTGTAGCACCGTTACCAATTCTCACAGGTGCCACTAATGAACTGTTCGAGCCAATAAAGGCTTGATCACCAATAATTGTTTTAAATTTGTTGGCACCATCGTAATTACAGGTAATAGTCCCTGCACCGATGTTTGAGCCTGCACCAACTTCAGCATCACCCAGATAGGTAAAATGGTTGGCTTTAGAGCCTAGACCAATCGAGGTATTTTTAACTTCAACAAAGTTACCGATATGCACTTCATTGGCCAATTGTGCACCCGGACGGAGTCGTGCAAAAGGTCCAATCTGGGTATCTTCACCAACGATAGCATTGTCAAAAATGCTATATGGTTGAACCTTGGTGCCAGCTGCAATCTTGCTATTCTTAATGATACAGCCAGCGCCAATTTCAACGTTGTCGCCCAGCTCGCAATCACCTTCGATAATCACATTGATATCAATGCGGACATCCTGACCGACAGTTAAATTACCACGCAAGTCAAAGCGGCTTGGATCAATCAGATGTACACCTTGCTGCATTAGCTGTTTGGCTTGATAAGACTGGAACTGACGCTCTAAAGCAGCGAGCTGCACGCGGTCATTTACCCCTTCAACTTCAAAAGCCTGCTCAGGTTCTACCGATGCAACTTGTATACCATCTGCCAAAGCCATCGCGACAATATCAGTCAGGTAATATTCACCCTGCGCATTGTCATTGCTTAAATTTGGCAGCCATTGATGCAACTTGGCATTGCTGACGGCATAAATACCGGTATTGATTTCCTTGATCTGACGCTGTTCTTCGGAAGCATCCTTGTGCTCCACAATGGCCTGGATTTCACCATTTTCACGTACAATACGACCATAACCATTGGCATCTGGCAGGGTAAGCGTCACCAGACCAATACCGGTTTCTGCAGTGGCATCGAGTAATTTTTGCAAGGTCACAGGATTAATGCACGGTACATCGCCGGAAAGAATCAGCGAGACGCCGTCTTGTGGCAGGACAGGCAAGGTCATTTGTACGGCATGACCGGTACCCAGCTGTTCAGCCTGTTCGACCCATTTAATATCCTCTTGTGCAAATGCTGTCTGAACCCGATCACCGCCGTGACCATAAATCGTAATAATATTATCTGCGTTTAATTTTTTTGCCGTTTCAATGACATGACCCAGTAAAGGACGTCCTGCAAGGGGTTGTAATACTTTCGGTAAGCTAGAGCGCATGCGCGTTCCTTTACCTGCAGCAAGAATAATAACAGTCGTTGACATGTTCTAATCCTAAATATGGCTTATGCCACGATGAAGTAAAAATAAAGCAGAATACAAAGAGCAGCCCAAAGGCCGGCAATAATGTCATCCAGCATGATGCCGAAGCCACCGTCGACCTGTCGGTCAATCACACGGATCGGCCAAGGTTTCCAGATATCAAATAATCTGAATAGCGCAAAACCGATGAGCAACCATAACCAGTTCATCTGACCTAAGTAGATCAGGGGCAAAAATGTGATGGATTGTCCGGCAAATTCATCCCAGACGATGCGGCCATCATCATGTACACCCATGACTCTAGCAGTATGCCCGCAGATATATATGCCAACCAGGGACATGATGGCAATGGCAAAAACACTGTTTAGAAAACCAAGATGCAGCCAAATAGGAATAAATAAAAGTGCAAAGGCCGAACCAAAGGTACCGGGTGCTTTAGGTGCCAGACCAGAACCAAAACCAACCCCACTAAAGACAATCAGTCGGTCGATCCATGACATGGCTTTAAAATTAATCGCAGGTTTATGCAAAATGTTGATACCCATTAAATTGAAGTGAATGATCTACGCCATCTTTTTCAAAAGTTAAGCCGTGTTGCTGCTGAATTGTGCCGATCATACTAATCGAAACATCAAGTTGTTTTTGCAATAATTTTTCGTAATTTTGCGGGCTTATTGTAAAGCATAATTCGTAATCATCGCCACCAGCGAGGGCATATTGCCATTTTTGCTCATCGTTTAAAGCATGCAGGGTGGGACTGATCGGCAGGTTTTCAAGTTGCAGCTTGGCACCGACTTGAGAGGCTTTGAGAATATGTCCAAGATCTTGGGCCAAACCATCCGAGACGTCAATCATGCTATGCGCCAGACCTTTTAGGGCAGCACCGAGCTGACAACGTGGCGTTGGATAGTCCAGACGTTTTTGCAGTGGATGACCAAGATGCTGGAGTGCAAAAGCTGCATCACCGACAGTTCCACTGACACAGATCAGATCACCGGGTTTCGCACCTGAGCGTGGAATGGCTTGACCAATATCCACCCAGCCCAATGCTGTGATAGACAGGGTTAAATGAGGACTTTGAGTGGTATCACCACCGATTAAGCTCACACCAAATTGATCGCAACAATCATATAAACCCTGACTAAAAGCTTTTAGCCAGTCATGATCAATTTGGGGTAGGCTCAATGCGAGTAAAATACTGTGCGGGGTTGCGCCCATCGCGGCAATATCAGATAAATTGACAGCCACAGATTTCCAGCCAATCGCATGCGGATTGGTATTCATTGGAAAATGGCGTCCAGCAATCAGGGTGTCGGCACAGATGACCAGTTGTTGCTGAGGAGGAGGGGTGAGCAAGGCTGAATCGTCACCGACGCCCAGATCGACAGAATTGGCATTCTTGCGATTGAAATAGGTGTCGATAATCGAAAATTCAGCCATACAACGAATCTACGCTATTAGTTAGACTGCTGTTTTTCTGCTGCACGCAAAGTTGTCGCTAAACGATCCAATACACCATTGATGTATTTATGGCTATCGGCACCGCCAAAATGTTTAGCCAGCTCGATCGCTTCATCTAGAACCACGCGATATGGAATCTCAAGATGTTCTTTAAGTTCATATGCACCAAGACGAAGGGTCGCAAGTTCAACACCGTCAAGTGCAGAAAGTTCGCGATCGAGTACCGGGATTAAGAGCGCATCCAATGCTTCATGATTGGCAACCACTTGAGTCAACAATTCATGATAATAGCTCAGATCCACTTTGTGCATGGCATTTTCCACACGCGTACGTGCTTCAATCTCATGCACCGGATTGTGGCTCATTTGCCATTCATAAATTCCTTGTACAGCAAAGCGACGTGCTTTACGTTTTGCTGCATAAGTTGCTTGAAGTGTTTGCGACATAGCGTTAAATAGCCTTTAACAAGTTAACCATTTCAATCGCAGTCAGGGCAGCTTCGCTACCTTTATTGCCTGCTTTTGTTCCAGAGCGTTCAATCGCTTGTTCAATACTGTCCGTAGTGAGTACACCGTTAATGACAGGTAAGCCAGTGTCCAGGCCAACCACGCCTAAACCTTTGGCACATTCGCCTGCAACGAAATCGAAGTGAGGCGTGCTACCACGAATCACGGCGCCAAGCGCGATGATGGCATCGAAACGATCTGAAGCTGCCAGTTTTTTCGCAACTACAGGAAGTTCCCAGGCACCAGGTGCATGAACAACAGTGATATTATCCTCTGATACACCATGACGTTTCAATGTATCAATGGCACCTTCTAACAGATGTTCAACCACAAAGCTGTTAAAACGACCAACTAAAATCGCATAACGGTCTTCGTTCGCGAGATGTAACATACCTTCAATACGGCGAACTGCCATAACAACCTCGATAATTTCTTAAGATGTTTGTTGTGCGGTGATGTATTCCACCACTTCTAAGTTAAAGCCTGATAGTGCATTGAAGCGCAATGGAGAGCTGAGCAGCTTCATTTTTTCAACGCCTAGATCACGCAAAATTTGTGCACCGACACCAATGGTCTGATACTGCTGAGACAGTGCAGCATTTGATTTTACATTTTTTGGTGCATTTAAGGTATCTAATGCTGGACCCAAATCCTGTAAATGACGTTGCCCAATCCAGACCAGTACACCACGATCACTATTGGAAATTTCTTTTAATGCGCGGTCTAAGTTCCAGGCCGGTTCGCCGTCCTGTTTTTTCAGTTTGAGCAAATCACGGGTCGGATTAAAACCATGTACACGAACGGTGGTCACGCCTTGTTTAGGCTCGCCTTTGACCAGGGCCAAATGAATATCCGGGTTGCCCAGTTCACGATAACGATATAAATCAAATGTGCCGTATTCGGTGTCGAGTTTTTGATGATCGAGACGCTCAACCGTTTGCTCATTGGTCATGCGGTAATGAATCAGGTCGGCAATGGTGCCAATTTTCAAACCATGCTTTTCAGCAAAAACTTCAAGATCCGGACGGCGCGCCATCGTGCCATCTTCATTGATGATTTCACAAATCACCGAAGCCGGTTCCAGTCCTGCTAAACGAGAAAGATCACAACCTGCCTCGGTATGCCCGGCACGGTGCAATACGCCACCCGGCTGCGCCATCAGCGGGAAGATGTGTCCTGGCTGTACAATATCTGCCGGTTTGGCATGAGCAGCCACCGCAGTTTGAATCGTGTGCGCACGTTCAGCCGGTGAGATCCCGGTAGAAATACCTTTGGCTGCTTCAATTGACAGGGTAAAATTGGTTCCATGCTGGGCACCGTTTGCATCGACCATCAAAGGCAGATTCAACTGCTGGCAACGCTCTTTGCTTAAAGTCAGGCAGACCAGACCACGTGCATGGGTGATCATGAAGTTGATGTCTTCAGGACGTACGTGCGTGGCAGCAATCACTAAGTCGCCTTCATTTTCACGATCTTCATCATCCATCAGGATGACCATTTTTCCTGCACGGATATCTGCTACAAGCTCTTCAACAGTATTGAGCGGCATCAACCTTCACCTTCTTTTTTGATCTTGATCAGACCGAATCATGACATTATTGGGTACATAGTCTAACGCTTTTTAAGCAATTTTGCCTATGCTTATTAGTTTCCCTATAGTGGTTCAATGTTATACACAGTCTTGGGAATCATGAAAAGCCGACTTTAAATGAAAGCCAGGGCTTTATGCAGGTTTTTTGAACAGTTAAAATGCATAAAAAATGAAAAACTTAGGCGAAGTCCTTCTAAGTTAAAGTATTAATTTGTTTTTTATACAGTTTTATTCCTGTTTTTGTGATTTTCAGACTTTTATTTTGCTGGTCAACGATCAAGAGCAGAAAAATTTACCAGATATTAAAAAACTTGAATAAAACAAAAAAGCGAACCGCAGTTCGCTTTTGAGAAAATTCATACTTAGAAGAAACCAGCCGGTTTGGTCGAATAGCTGACTAGCAAGTTTTTAGTCTGCTGATAATGATCCAGCATCATTCTGTGATTCTCACGTCCAATGCCTGATTTTTTATAACCACCGAAAGCCGCATGTGCAGGATAAATATGATAACAGTTGGTCCAGACCCGACCCGCTTGAATCGCGCGTCCTGCACGGTAGGAGGTATGCGCTGAGCGTGACCAGACACCGGCACCTAAACCATAAATCGTATCATTGGCAATCTTGATCGCATCATCAAAGTCTTTAAAGGTGGTCACAGCCAGTACAGGCCCGAAGATTTCTTCCTGGAAGGTCTTCATGTCATTGGTGCCTTTAAAGATGGTCGGTTCAATATAGAAACCTTGACCGACTTCCTGACGTGCTTCACCACCGGTCAGGATCTGTGCACCTTCTTCACGGCCAGTGGC